>NZ_JBFWJQ010000033.1:0-22964 GCF_050253115.1 Syntrophotalea sp. | reverse complement strand
GGACCGCACGGCATTCAGCGTCCACGCTCTGCTTTTTCAAACGGCGGCAGTGATGAACGGGCGGCATAGTGTGGAGAAGTGAAAATCAGCAACGCCCGGGAACATAAGCCCCGGGCGTTGCTGTTTGTGCGGGGATGTTTACAGCCCGGCGTCCCGGGCGATTTTTTCCCAGGCTGGCAGGCTTGCCTCGATGGTCTGCATGGGAATGCAGTAAGCGATACGGAAGTAGCCGGGAGCGCCGAATCCCTGCCCGGGCACCACCAGCACGCGGTGTTCCAGCGCCATGCGGGTGAAGGCCACATCATCCTCGATGGGTGATTCCGGGAAAAGGTAAAAACCTCCCTGCGGCTTGACGGTCCGAAAGCCGAGGCGGGTCAGGTGCTCGAAGAGCATGTCCCGTTTGACCTGGTAATCCGCAATGTCGACGCTTTCCTCCTGCAGGCCGGCAACCAGACGCTGCATCATGGCCGGCGCGTTGACGAATCCCAGCACCCGGTTGCAGAAAACGGCACCCTCGATGAATTGCTGAACGTCGTCCATGGCCGGGTTGGCGGCAAGGTAGCCGATACGCTCTCCCGGCAGGGCCAGGTCCTTGCTATGGGAGGTTATGATGACGGCGTTGCGAATGTGCTCGAAAATGCAGGGGACCGTTGCATCGTCATAGGCCAGGCGGGCGTAGGGTTCGTCGGATAGCACAAAAAGGGTACGGCCCGATTCCCGCTCCTTGCGCGCCAGCATATTGCCGAGGGCTTGCAGGTCCGCCGCCGGGTAAATGACGCCGGTGGGGTTGTTGGGGGAATTGATGATGATGGCCCGGGTTCTGGGGCCGATGGCGGCTTCGATGGCATCGATGTCGAGTTGAAAGCTGTCCTTGCGGGTTGCAACGGATCTGGTGGTGCCGCCGTGGTTGTCGACGTAAAAGATATATTCGACGAAGTAGGGGGCCAGGATCAGAACTTCGTCGCCGGGGTCGAGAATGGTCTTGAGGGCCACGTTCAGCGCCCCCCCGGCGCCGCAGGTCATGACGATATGGCGGGCTTCGACCGGCGATGGAGCGGTTCGGGAGAGATGCCGCGCCACGGCCTCGCGTGTCTCCGGATAACCGGCGTTGTTCATATAGCGGTGCATGCCTGGTTGCGGATGGCTGGCCAGTTGAAGAAGTGCCTTGTTGAAGGCTTCGGGCGGTTCCGTCGAAGGATTGCCGAGGGTAAAATCGAAGACGTTGTCATCGCCGTGTATGGCTTTCAGGCGCGTACCCTCCTCGAACATCTTTCGAATCCATGATGCCCGTTCGATAAACGCGGAAACTTTCGTGGAAATAGCCATGGCCCCTCCCTGGTAAAAGAATACATGCCGGGTGCTTCCGGTCGCAGTGTAATGTCTTGCGTGCGGGGGGTCAAGAATTATGCTGGAGTGCAGGCCGGTGCCCGGCTTTCGTTTGCTTTTTGCGCAAGGATAGGCTAATCTTGCAGCCCATATTTCAGCGGGGTGGAACGTGTATGGAGACAGTGGAAAAAGTATTGGCCGAATTGCGACGGAAAATCGATGGGATCGATGATCAGATCCTGTCCCTGCTGAACCAGCGGGCGCTTGTGGCCCAGCAGATCGGGCAGGCCAAGGCCGGCCAGGGGCTCGATTTTTACAACCCGGGGCGGGAACTTGCCGTGTTCGAACGGCTTGTTGCCCAGAATTGCGGGCCTTTCCCCGCGGATGCGGTGAAACGCGTTTTTCGGGAGATTATTTCCGCTTCCCTGTCCCTTGAACAGCCCATGAAGGTGGCCTTTCTCGGGCCGTCGGCGACTTTCACCCACCAGGCGGCACAGAAGCAGTTCGGTTTTTCCGCTCAGCTTGTGGCTCTGAAAAGTATCCCCGCGGTGTTTGAGGAAGTGCGTCGGGGCCGGGCCGATTTTGGCGTGGTGCCGGTGGAGAACACCACCGAAGGAATCGTCTCCCATACCCTGGACATGTTCGTCGAGTCGGATCTGGTAATCAATGCGGAAATCCTGATGGAAATCTCCCATGATCTGCTTTCCGTCAGCGGCAGGATGGAGGATGTCGGCAGGGTTCTGTCCCATCCCCAGGCCCTTGCCCAGTGCCGCCACTGGCTTGAAGAAAACCTTGCCGATGTTCCCCTTGTCGATGCGCCCAGCACCGCCATGGCCGCGCGCCAGGCGTCGGAAGATCCGGGCATCGCAGCCATTGCCAGTGAAATCGCCGCCTCCCTTTACGGACTGCGCATCATCAAGTCGAAAATTCAGGACAATACCAACAACCTCACCCGTTTTCTGGTGGTCGGCCGGACCCTCTCCCCGCGGACCGGACAGGACAAGACCTCCGTCATGTTTATTGTCGCCGATCAACCTGGCATTCTCTGCAGGATGCTTGAACCGTTCAGTCGCCGGAACATCAATCTCACCAAGATCGAAAGCCGGCCGATCAAATCCAAGGCCTGGGAGTATGTGTTTTTCCTTGATCTGGAAGGGCATGCCGAGGATGCCGCGGTCAGTGAGGCGCTGGCGGACCTTCAGTCCTGCTGCCGCTCCTTCAAGATCCTGGGGTCCTATCCGCGTTGCCGTTAAATCAATCTTCTTTTCTGTCAGGATGCATTCAATAGATATGTCGGATTTCTATGTTTCCAAGCTGGCCGTGGTGGGTGTCGGTCTCATCGGAGGATCCTTTGCGCTGGCCCTCAAGCAAGCTGGTCTCGTCGGCGAGGTGGTCGGCATCGGCCGCGGGCGGGCAAACCTTGAAACGGCCTGCGAGAGAGGCATAATCGACAGTTTCACTCATTCCCTCGTAGAAGGAGTGGCGGAGGCCGATGTGGTATTCCTGGCCACGCCGGTCCGGACCCTGGCGCGGGTGGCCGCGGAGGCCCTGCCGTATATGAAAAAGGGCGCGGTTCTGACCGATGGCGGCAGTGTCAAGGCCGAGGTGGTCGCGGCGATCGAGCCGTTGCTCCCCGAAGGCGTGCATTTTGTGCCCGGACATCCCGTGGCCGGTACCGAACGCAGCGGCGCGGAGGCGGCCTTTGCCACGCTGTACCGGGGGCGGCGCTGCATCCTCACGCCGACCTCGCGTACCGATCGCGGCGCCCTGGAGCTGATCCGGCAGTTGTGGCGGGCCGCTGGCAGTGAAGTGGTTGACATGACGCCGGAAAAACACGACCACATCCTGGCGGCCATCAGCCATCTGCCGCACATGGTTGCCTATGCGCTGGTCAATGCCGTGGTCGGCTGCGGAGACCAGGACGAGGACATCCTCAGCTATTCGGCGGGCGGATTCAGGGACTTTACACGCATTGCTTCGTCCGATCCGACCATGTGGCGGGATATCGCGCTGAGCAACCGTGAAGCGCTGCTGGAGGTGATCGGGATCTTCGAAAAAAGCCTGGCAACAGTGAAGAGCGACATCGCTGCCGGCAATGCCGATGCGCTGTTCGACTTTTTCCAGCGGTCCAAACAAAGGCGCGACGCCATCGTTTGAGAATTTTCGGGCGCCGCCCGATGCAAGAAACAGGGGAAAATATGCGTGATCTACAGGTTATCCGGCCCGGGGGCCGGTTGCGCGGTGAAATTCAGGTTCCCGGCGACAAGTCGATTTCCCATCGGGCTGTCATGCTTGGCGCGCTGGGCAAGGGGGAGACGGTAATTCGGGGGTTGTTGCGCGGTGAAGACAACCTTGCAACCCTGGAGGCTTTTCGCGGCATGGGGGTTGAGGTCCTGGATGAACCCGGTGATGTTCTGCGTATCAGAGGGCGGGGTCTGAACGGTCTGCAGGAGCCCCAGGATGTTATCGATTGCGGAAACTCCGGAACCACCATGCGGCTGATGACCGGCCTGCTGGCGGGACAGAGGTTTTTCTCCGTATTGACCGGCGACCGGTTTCTGCGCAAGCGTCCCATGAAACGCGTCGTCGTGCCGCTGACCGGCATGGGGGCCAGAATTCTGGGCCGCGCCGGTGGTGAATTCGCTCCCCTGGCTCTTAAGGGCAGTCCACTCACGGGGATAACTCACCAGTCGGCGGTCGCCAGCGCGCAGGTAAAGTCCGCGCTGATGCTGGCCGGGCTGTATGCCGACGGGCCGACCACCATTCGTGAGCCCCATGTGTCCAGGGATCACAGCGAACGCATGCTGCGCTGGTTCGGTGCCGACGTCAGGCCTTTTGACGGAGGCGTAATCCTGTATCCCGGCAGAGCTTTGCAGGGGCGCGAGGTGACGGTGCCCGGCGATATCTCCTCAGCCGCCTTTTTCATGGTGGCCGCTCTGATCGTGCCCGGTTCGGAACTTATTATCCGGCAGGTGGGCGTGAATCCGACCCGCAGCGGCATTATCGATATTCTGCGTGCGATGGGCGGACAAATCGAGTTGCTCGATCAGCGGGAATGTTCGGGAGAGCCGGTGGCGGATATCCTGGTGCGGGCCAGTGATCTGAAGGGCGTGGAAATCGGCGGTGCCCTGGTGCCGCGCGCCATCGACGAATTTCCGGTGATCAGCGTTGCCGCCTGTTTTGCCGAAGGCCGGACGGTGATCCGCGATGCCCGGGAATTACGGGTCAAGGAAACCGACCGCATTGCTTCCATGTGCTCCCAGCTCGAAGCTCTCGGTGCCCAGGTCGAGGCGCGGGATGACGGCATGGTGATTGACGGCGGCAGCGAACTCGGCGCAGGGCAGGTGTCCGCTCTTGGCGATCACCGCATCGGCATGAGCATGGCCGTGGCCGCCCTGCGGGCCCGGGGGTCGGTAACCATTTCTGAAACGGCGTGCACCGCGACATCCTTTCCCGGTTTCTGGGAGCTTTTCGATGCGTCCCGCGAGGTTTGACCAATTCTGATCGAGAAAGGCCGATCTTTTGAAACAAGCTCTTATCATCGCTATCGACGGTCCTTCCGGTGTCGGCAAAAGTACCCTGAGCCGTCGTCTGGCCAAAAAGCTCAATTATGTTAACATCGACACCGGCGCCATGTACCGCTCGGTGGCCCTTGCCGCCCACAGGGCCGGCATCGCACCGGATGACGAAGCATCCCTTTCAGCATTGTGCCTACGGCTCGAGATCCGCTTCGTTCGTCAGGACGAGATGGAGCGGGTATTGCTCAATGGCGAGGATGTCTCCGAAGCCATCCGGACTCCGGAAATCAGCCTCTTGTCATCCAGGGTCTCCGCGCATCCCGTGGTGCGCCGGGCACTTGTCGAATTGCAGCGCGAACTGGGTCGCAACGGTGGCGTCGTGCTGGAGGGGCGCGATATCGGCACGGTGGTGTTTCCCGGAGCCGATGTCAAATTTTTCCTGGCCGCAAGCGCCGCCGAGCGAGGCAGACGCCGTTGGCTCGAACTCAGGGACAAGGGGCTTGACGTCGATCTCGAGCGCACCATCGAGGAAGTCGAGGCCCGGGACGCCGCCGATACCCAACGCACCCACGCGCCGCTGCGCCAGGCGCAGGATGCGGTGTGCATCGACACCACTCACCTTGACATCGACCAGGTTCTGGAGCGCATGCTTGAGGTGGTTGCCCAGAGCCGCTTGCAGGACGTTAATCTGAAGGAGACCCCCGCGTCATGAAGATCATTCTGGCCGCCAGTGCCGGGTTCTGTTTTGGCGTCAAGCGCGCTACCAACCTTGCTTTCGAAGCCGCCGACGAATATCCCCATATCTGCTCCCTGGGGCCGATCATTCATAGCCCGCAAGTTGTTAAAAAACTGGAGGAAAAGGGGGTCAAGGTTATCGGTAAAGTGGAGGATATCGATCACGGTGCGGTTATCATCCGATCCCACGGCATTACCGCCGAGGAACTCGATATGATACACCAGCGGGATCTCAGAATTGTCGACGCAACCTGTCCGTTTGTGAAAAAAGCCCAGGATTATGCCACGATGCTGTGCAACGAGGGATATTCGGTAGTCCTGGTCGGTGAAAAAGATCATCCCGAGGTGCAGGGTATCATTTCCTATACCCGTGGCGGGGAAGTCTTCGTGGTGGCCGACTGCAAGGAAGCCGAGCGGGTGCCGAACCGTCCCAAACTGGGCCTCGTCGCCCAGACCACCCAGTCTTTCAAAAACCTCCAGCAGGTAGCCGAAACCTGCCTTGAGAAAAGCAAGGAGGTGCGGATCTTCAACACCATTTGCGATGCGACCTCGGTACGCCAGAACGAGGCGCGGAAAATTGCGAGGGAGGCGGATCTGATGCTGGTTGTCGGCGGATTCAACAGCGCCAACACCACCCGCCTGGCGCAGATCTGCCAGGATATTCAACCACGGACTTTTCATGTGGAAACCGCTGAAAAGATCCAGGACAGCTGGTTTGATGGCGTCGAATGTGTCGGTATCACCGCCGGTGCATCCACCCCCCGCTGGATTATCGATCAGGTCGTGGAACGGGTCGCGGGTGTGTCCAAATAAATGTTTGTTTTTTTAGTGTTATCATGCTAAGGTCGCTCCGATGTCCTCGGGGGCATCGCTGTCGCGGGTCGGCAGGATTATCGCTTAGGGGGTTAGTTTGTTAATGGTAGATGCTAAAGAAAACAAAAACACTGATGAATTCATGGATGATGAATTCGAGGACATGGAACAGAGCTTCAGCGAGCTTTTTGAGAGCAGCATCAAGGAGCTCAATGTAGGTGACGTTGTCGAGGGCACGGTTCTGCAGATCAACGGCGACATGGTCGTGGTCGATGTCGGATACAAGTCCGAAGGCATCATTCCTCTTTCTGAGTTCAGTGACGAGAGCGGCCAGGTGGATGTCAAGGTCGGCGACAAAATCGATGTGCTTTTCGAGCGCCGTGAGAATGAGAACGGGCTGATCAGCCTGTCGAAGGAGAAAGCCGACCGTCAGAAAATCTGGAACAATCTCGAAGAAGGCGCCGTCGTCGAAGGCCGTATTGCCGCCCGCATCAAAGGCGGCCTGTCTGTCGATATCGGCGTCAATGCGTTTTTGCCTGGCTCCCAGGTTGATCTGCGCCCGGTGCGCAATCTGGATAAACTGCTTGGCGAATCCTTCGAATTCAAGATCATCAAGCTCAATAAACGGCGCGGCAATATTGTTCTGTCGCGTCGCGTCCTGCTGGAAGAGCAGCGCGAGACGCTGCGCCAGGATACTCTCGAAACCCTGGCGGAGGACCAGGAAGTGGTCGGCGTGGTCAAGAATCTCACCGATTACGGCGCGTTTATCGATCTTGGCGGCATCGATGGCCTGTTGCACATCACCGATATGTCCTGGGGACGCGTGGCGCATCCCTCCGATGTCCTGGCCGTGGGAGACAAGATCAAGGTCAAGGTTCTCAAGTTCGACCGCGAGAAGGAACGTGTGTCTCTTGGTCTGAAACAACTGACTTCGGATCCCTGGCTGAGCGTCGCCGATAAATACCCCATCGGTAACCGGGTATCCGGCAAGGTGGTCAGTCTGACCGACTACGGCGCATTTGTCGAACTGGACGAAGGTGTCGAAGGGCTGATTCATGTCAGCGAAATGAGCTGGACCAAGCGGATCAAGCATCCCAGCAAGATTCTCAATATCGGCGACGAAATCGAATCGGTGGTGCTTGCCGTCGACGTGGCCAACCGTCGCATTTCCCTGGGACTGAAGCAGACCGAGCGCAACCCCTGGGAAGTCATCGGCGAGAAATTCCCCATCGGCACCATTATCGAGGGTCAGGTGAAGAACATCACCGACTTCGGTATCTTCGTTGGCGTTGATGATGGCATTGACGGTCTGGTGCACATTTCCGATCTTTCGTGGACCAAGCGCATCAAGCATCCCTCCGAGTTGTACAAAAAAGGTGATGTGGTCAAGGCCGTGGTCCTCAATATCGATCAGGACAACGAGCGGTTCTCGCTTGGCATCAAACAGTTGGCATCCGATCCCTGGCAGACCATCGCCACCCGTTACGCTCCCGGCACCATGATCCAGGGGAGAGTTACCTCCGTTACCGATTTCGGCATTTTCCTGGAAGTCGAGGAGGGGATCGAGGGATTGATCCACGTTTCTGAAATCAGCAAGGAAAAAATCGATTCACCGAAGGATTTCGCCAAGGTGGGTGATCTCCTTGAAGCCGTGGTTCTGCATGTGGACACCGACGACAAGAAAATCGCGTTGTCCATCAAGCATGTTGCGCAGCAGAAGGAGAAAGCTGAAGTCGATGCGTTCCTCGGCTCGCAGAAAAGCGCCACGTCCAATCTTGGGGATATCTTCAAGGGCGCTCTCGATAAGGCCGGTGACAAAGATTAATCCTTTTACGGAATCGTACCGGTCGGATTGTCATTGCCGGCCGGTACGCTTGATGCTTTCATGAAGAAACGACCTTTTTTGATGGCCCTGCTGACGCTCGGGGCCATCTTTCTTTTATTCGTGGTTCTGACCCTGTTGCTGTCGCGCTGCGGTAGAGATTTTCAGGGACTACCCCTGGGTGAACGCATCGGGGTTATTGAAATCGAAGGCATGCTTACGGAATCCGAGGAGACCGTTACGCAATTGCTTTCCTTCAGGGATGATACTTCGATCAAGGCCGTCATTCTGAGGGTCAACTCCCCGGGCGGAGCCGTAGCGCCTTCTCAGGAGATACACGACGAAGTGGCGCGCCTCGCGGCAGTCAAGCCAGTTGTCGCATCCATGGCATCCGTTGCTGCTTCGGGGGGGTACTATGTCAGCATCCCTGCGCATCGCATACTGGCCAACCCCGGCACCATCACCGGAAGTATCGGGGTAATTATGCAGGTCACCAATTTTGAGGATCTTTATCACAAGCTTGGATTGAAAAACCAGGTCGTCAAAAGCGGGGAACATAAGGATATGGGGTCGCCGCTGAGGCCGATGACGGCTGCCGATCGTCATATTCTGCAAAGTATCATCGATGATGTTTACGATCAGTTTGTCCATGCGGTCAGCGAAGGTCGAAAAATGCCTGTTGCCAATGTCAAACAGTTGGCCGACGGGCGTATATTTACCGGGAGGCAGGCCAAGGAAGCCGGGCTTGTCGATCAGCTTGGTGGATTGCAGGACGCTGTCAGGGTTGCTTCCGAACTTGCAGGGATTCGCGGTGAGCCGAAGCTGGTTTATCCATCGAAGCCCAAAGAAAGCCTGTTGAAATATTTTATAGAAGAATCCGCCTCGCAGGTGGGTCGCGTGCTGGAGCAAAGGCAGGAGGGCACTCCGGTCATGCAATATCTGTGGACGGGCCAATGACCAGGAGGGTTTGAGTTCATGACCAAAAGTGAGTTGATCGAGGAGCTTTCCTGTGTGAACGGAATGCTCAGCAAAAAGGAATCGGAACTGGTAATCAATACCGTACTCGATAGCATTCGCGACGCTCTGGTCGATGGCGACCGCGTTGAGATTCGCGGGTTTGGGTCTTTCACCGTGCGCACACGTGAGGCGCGTGAGGCCAGAAACCCCAAGAGCGGTGAGGTGGTTTCCATTCCGGCAAAGAAAACTGCTTTTTTCAAAACCGGCAAGCAGCTTCGTGAACGGGTCGATAGCGGGGAGTAACCCGGTTCCCTTTTTACACGCCTTGCAGGAGGGATCATGAAAGCCAGAACCCATTTAGCTATCTCGTCGACGTTGGTTGGTGAATTGGTGGCTCTGCAGGAGGGCGAGGCCGTTGCCCGTCTGCAGACCACGGCGGCTATGGCTGCCGATGAGCACGGCCTGGTACATGGAGGGTTCACATTCGGGCTTGCAGACTATGCTGCGATGCTCGCGGTCAATGATCCCCATGTCGTTCTGGGCAGCGCCGATGTAAAATTTCTTGCGCCTGTTCGCTGCGGCGAGGTGATGGAGGCCACGGCGCGCCTTGAGAACCATGAAGGCCGAAAGCATCGCGTTCACTGCTACGTTGCAAGTGGTGAAAAGCGCGTCTTTGAAGGATCCTTTATCTGCTTTGTGCTGGATAAGCCAGTGTTGGGCTGAACGGTTGATGCACCAGGGTTTTCCTCCAACTCGTTTGTGACACAACAAAGCCCCGCACGGTGTGCGGGGCTTTTCTGCGTGGGGCTTGCTGTTGCGTCTCCGAGATGCCGATTGCTCCGGAAAATAGGACCGGACCAAAAGCTTGGTCTTCACCGGCCATTTCAGGCGTCCCACTGCAAGGTAGGCTGGCTCACCATGGCAACGGGTGAAAGACATCTCGATCATTATGTTGGTCAGCTTATCCAGGATACTCGCGCATCTCAGAGACAACATCGTGCCACCTGCGAAGCAAATGCTAGCACAGTACGACGGCCTGTCAATGGCCTGGTGACATTATCGACTGGATTGACAATCTGTTTTGCGGCGACAATGGAAATGGCCTGTGTTAGCATGAAACCGATCCAGCGTGGAACCCGTGTTCCCCGGGTGACGACTTTGTTGCCAGACCGGTGATCCAGGCAGAAGATTCCGAATTCGTCGGGGCGTTATCGAAAGGGTTGAAAATGGCCGGAAGTGTTTTCCGGATTACGGTTCCTGCTGCATGCCACGGCATGCGCCTTGATCAGTACCTTGCCCAGGCGGTCCCGGGTTTTTCCCGAGGCATGGCTCGAAAAATCATAGACCTTGGGGGGGTGCACATGGATGGCCGGCGCCTGCGGCGCAGTTCCCAGGTTGTGGGGCAGGGAGCGGCACTGGAAATTTTCGTTGACGGTGAGCCACAAGATATTTTTTCCATTGGCGAAGAGAATATCCTGTATCAGGATTCTTATCTTATCGCTGTCAATAAACCTGCGGGAATCAATACCCAGCCTACGCCCGCCCGTTATAAAGGCACACTTTACGAAGCGCTCATACGGCATCTCGACAACCCTTTCCGCCGCGGGACAAGGCCCTCATTGGGGATGGTACAGCGTCTCGACCGGGACACCTCGGGGGTTTTGGTTTTTTCCACGCATCCTGGATCTCACAAGCCTTTGTCCGCTAGTTTTTCGAATCGCAGCGTTCGGAAAATCTATCTGGCTCTGGTCGACGGATGCCTGGCCTGCGAGCAGGGCATCTTCCATTCCGAAATCGCCCGGCAACATCGTACCAATCTCATGAAATCGGTCGATCGCGGGGGGAAGGAGGCCTTGACCCAGTATAGTGTGGTTGAGCGGTTTGCCGAGGCTACGCTGGTGAGAGTTGAAATTCCCACCGGGCGCTCTCATCAGATCAGGGTACATTTTTCCGAAGCCGGTCATCCGTTGCTCGGCGACATCCGGTATGGAGGCCCGGCCAACCGGTGCGGGCAGGCGGTACCCAGGCAGATGCTGCATGCCTGGAGAATCGAGCTGGAGCACCCGATTACGAAGACCCCCGTGGTTTTTGAGGCTCCCTTGCCAATGGACTTTTTACGATGGCTCGAGTGTGCTCGCCATCCGGAATCGGGTCCTGGCGGCCCAGACAAGCAAGGTTGAAATTTTCACTGATATTTTTGTCATCGATCGAGGACTCCATGCTGTCATATCCCCATATCGACCCGGTTATTTTTCGTCTCGGGCCTTTTGCCGTACGCTGGTATGGCATGATGTATCTGCTCGGCTTTCTTGCGGCTTACCTGATTATCAATTATCTGGCCCGCTACCGCCGACTTGATCTGAGTTCGGAAAAGGTTGCCGATTTGCTGTTTTATTGCGTGATTGGCGTCATCGCCGGGGGCCGTCTCGGTTACGTGCTGTTTTATGATCCGGGGTTTTATCTGCAGCATCCACTGCAGGCTTTTGCGGTCTGGCAGGGCGGCATGAGTTTTCATGGCGGTCTGTTGGGCGTTATTGTGGCCGCGCTGTGGTGGTGCCGGCGCACAGGCATCGATAGTTTGCTTCTGGGAGATATCCTCGTCACCGCGGCAACCATCGGACTCGGATTGGGGCGTATCGGCAATTTCATCAATGGTGAACTCTGGGGTCGCGTCACGACCTTGCCCTGGGGGATGGTTTTTCCGGGGGCCGGGCCGCTGCCCAGGCATCCCAGTCAGCTCTATGAGGCCTTTTTCGAGGGAATTGTTCTGTTTTTACTATTGTGGCTCCTGCATGTCCGGCAGGTAGCGAAAGGTGTGCCGCTTTTCACTTTTCTGGCCGGTTATGGAGCTCTGCGTTTCATGCTGGAATTGGTGCGGGAGCCCGATGCGCATATCGGGTTGTTTTGGAGCAGCGTCTCCATGGGGCAGATGTTGTCCCTGCCCATGGTTATGGTTGGGCTTGCCGGGATTCTGTATTGCCGGCGGCGGGGGCTGGGTCGATAACGCCTGCAGTTGGCCGTTTATTCTGATGTCGACAGGGAGCTTTCGCCGATCATCCGGTGCGTCATTGGAAACTGGCGGTCAAGAAGGGAACGCTGTGTTGCCAGAGGGCGAGGTGCAGAACCAACGGATCCGTCAGTGAAGCGTTTTCTCCATTTCGAGGACATGTCCGCTTTTGAGTTTGCGATAAGATACCCGGTCCATAATGGCGCGAATGATGAAAATTCCGCGTCCCCGTTCCTGCAGGGACGCGGTGTCGGGCGGGCTCACGGTGTGGAGGTCGAAGCCTTGGCCCTGATCGTAGACTCTTATGGTCAGTTTGTGCCGGGCCAGGGTGATGGTGATACGTACTTCCGTCGAGGTCGGCTGATCGGCATGCTTGATGGCATTGGCCATGGCCTCGGTGAGAACCAGGTTGATGTGATACGCCAGTTCCTCCCGATCTCCCGAAAAGCGTTCAAGAGCGCGGGCCATGGACTCGCCGATCTGGCCTACGAGGCCTAGATAGCGGGTTTCCTTGGGAAGCGTGATGTCGAGCTCTATCCTTTCGCTCATCGAGCCTCCACAGGGTCAGACCTGAAAGCTGGCAATGGCTTCTTCGGGGCTGGGAAATATTTCAAAAACACGATGAAGGCGGGTCAGTTCGAACATGGACTGGACCTGGGGCTGCAACCCTGCGAGTTTGAGGCTGCCGTTGCGGGCGCTGGCATTTTTAAATCCCGACACCAGAGCCCCCAACCCGGAGGAATCGACGAAGCGAACCCCTTGCAGGTTGATGACCATGTTGTTTTTCCCGCCTTCGAACAATGACAGCAGGCGGGTTTTCAAATCGCCGCTGTTGTGGGCGTCGAGACGTTCTTCCCCGACGGAGATCAACACCACGGCGCCCTGCTCATTGATTTGAATGTTCATGGCATGCTCCTGAAAATAACCTTGCACTGAATCTGGAAACGGCCCTTTTCCGCCGCGGTTCGCTACCCTCAATATTACCACGTTTCCATCACGCGTTATCAGGACGTCAGCACCGACGTTTGGTGCCGGGTTTTATTCTTCCCGGAGAAAACGGCGCAACAGATGATCAATGGTGGCATGTATTTCAGCCTGGCCGTCTACGCGTAACACGCCTGGCTCGTTTCCGGTTGCCTCGAAACAGGCCGCCTGCTGATCGTACAGCGCACACCGCCCGTCGGAGGCATCTGTTTCGTGCTTTTGCCGGTGGTCGAGGCGTTGCAGGGCCACCGCACGATCACAGGTCACTTCCACTGTCCACACCCGGTACCCTGCGTTTTTTGCCTCCAGGCGAAAACGTTCCCGATCCCGGCGGGCATGGAAACTCGCGTCAACGATCACCGGGCGGCCTGTCTTCAGAGTCTCAAGGGCTCGTTCCCGCAGGGCATCGTAGGTGGCCTGGCTGGTCTCGCTGCTGTAGAGTCCCTTGCCGTAATCCTCGGCGCGGCGCTGTTCGGGAGACAGTCCCGCGAGTTCCTTGCGAATTACGTCGGATCGCAGCAACCGGGCGCCCATGGGAATGGCCAGTTTGCGGGCGAGCGTTGTTTTGCCGGTTCCCATCAGACCGCAGGTGAGCACCAGTTGCGGAGTGCGGCAAAGATAGCCGAGGGCCTGATTGAAGTATTGTTTTGCCCGTGCCGCGGCGGCTTCGCGGGTGGAGGCATCGGCGCCGGCGTCTGCGCTCAGGAAGGATTCGACCTTGCCGCGCACATAAGCCCGGTAAATCTGGTAGAAAGGCAGCAGCAGGTCGGTATCCGCCGTTTGACCGACGATTGCGAAGTAATTTTCCCGAACGATGGTCGCCAGATCATAGTGATTACGCATTTCGAGATCCATGACCAAAAAGGCCAGATCGGCCAGGATATCGGCGATGCGGAAGCGCCTGTTGAATTCGATGCAGTCGTAAATGGCGATCTTGTCGTCCATGAAGCAGATATGCTCGCAGTGGAGATCGCCATGTCCATCGCGAACCCAGCCCTGTCGCTCGCGCCGCCGGAACAATTCGGCCTGGCGGTTCTCAAAGTCCAGGATATGCCTTTTGAGCAGATCGAAGCATTCCGAAGAGATGGTTTTGGCGATGAAGGGCTCGGTCTGAAGAAAATTTTCCTGCCAGTTGTTTCGCACCACATCGAGATGGCTGATGTCTGTTGCGGGGCCGATACTTTGCAGTTGCTGGTAAAGCCGCGCCACATGACGTGCCAGTTCGGCGACGCGCCGGGGCAGGGCGGGGTCATTGCGGGCCAGCAGGCGCGGCAGCATGTTGTCTTCGGGAAGGCGTTTCATGACCACGGCATATTCGATGGTATGCCCCGGTCCGTTGATCGTGATTGTGCCGTTTTGTTCGCGGATCTCCGCAACCTCCAGATAAATCCCGTCGCAGAAGCGCTGGTTGAGGCGTAGCTCTTCCTGGCAGAAAAAGGCGCGTTTTTCGAGGGTCGTGAAATCAAGAAATCCGAAATCGACCGGTTTTTTGATTTTGTAGACGCGGTCGCCGACAAAATACAAACGTGAAATATGGGTCTCTTTGAAGTCGATGCCGGCCACCTCGGAATCAAAGGTACGAGGTGCGAGAAGGGCCTTGTGAAGGGTTTGTGAATCCATTTTGTCTCCCGGTATAAATATACGATAACGCTGTGATTTTAACATAAGGACGATTCCTGTAAAGAGGTTTTGTGCCGGGGGTAAAGTGATTGACGGTATCGGTATGGTATGCTAGTTTCATTCTCGTTTTCTCGTGGCCGGCGTCTTTGCATTGATTACTTCCGTCGCCGTTTTCTCGTTTACCTAAAAGCCTTCTTTATTCCCTCTGCCCGTGGGGGCTCCGGATGTTCAAGCAGGGTTTGACGTTTTTACTGGTTGGTATTGCGTTGGTCGGATGTCTGTCCGCGTCCTGGTCGGGACAGCCCCCTCTTGATGAGAAAACAGTCAGCTCGCAACAGGGCGGATCGAAGCAGTCCACTTTTTCGAGCAAGGCTCTCTATGAGTTTGCCCGGGCCCGGCTGCTGGCCCTGGCAAACCGCTTGCCGGAGGCTGAAGAAGCGCTTCGCAAGGCGATTCACTACGATCCACGTTCGGCATATCTGCGGATGATGATGGCGGAAATCATGCTGGCGCGGGGCGACCAGAAACAGGCCGAGAAGTCCCTCGGTGACGCGCTTGTTCAAGATCCGGATTATGTCGATGCGCACTTGCTGCTGGGGAACCTTCTATACAATCGGCAGGCATTCAGCGAGGCGATCGTGCACCTGAACCGGGTGCTGGCACTCGATCCCTCTCTTGAAAAAGTGTATCTGCAGCTTACCGCGGCTCATGTGCGTCTTGAGGACAGTGAGGGTGCCATCCGGGTTCTGAAGGAAATGCTTCAGAAAAATCCCGATTCCGTTGCCGGGGGGCTTGCTCTGTCGCGACTTTATCGACAGCTCGGGCTGACGTCGATGGCCGAACGTACCTACCGCGAATTTCTTCAGCGGCATCCCCAGGAGGTTCAGGGATATGTCGAGCTGGCCCGGATTTTCCAGGATCTGGGGCAAAAGGAACAGGCTTTGGCCGTATTGAAGCAGGGCATGGCCGCCAACCCCTCCGCGGATGATTTTCGTTATCAGCTTGTGCGGGTTCTGGTGGAATCGGGGCAGCCCGATCAGGCACTCGATATATTGCATGCCATGCTCAGGGAACAGCCCGACCGTCTCGAGGCGCGCCGCATGCTCGGTCTGCTGCTGATGGAAAAAAAGGCCTGGAAGGAGGCGTGTGAAGCCTTCGAATTGCTACTGGCTGCCGAACCGATGCATGAGCAGGGTCTCTTCTATCTGGGGGTGGTTCGCGAAAACCAGGAACAATGGTCCGACGCCATCGCCGCTTTTCTCAGGCTTCCCCCGGAATCGGAATTTTTTCTCGATGCCACCAGCCATCTGGGCTACCTGTATTACAGGGACGGACAGCGCGATAAGGCCATCCGACTGCTTGAAGACCGCCTGCGGGACAATGACGGGACTCCTCAGCTGTACACTTTTCTGATCAGCCTGTATCATGAGCGGGGAGACGATACCAGTGCCGGTCCATGGCTGAAGCGGGGGATGGAAAAGTTTCCCGACTCCGCCGAACTGCATTACCAACGCGGGTTGCTTCTGGAAAAACAGGACAACCGTAAAGGCGCCATCCAGGACATGCGGAGGGCTATCGAGCTGGACCACAAGCATTATGAAGCGATGAATTTCATCGCTTACAGTTTTGCCGAACAGGGCGAGAACCTGGAGGAGGCCCTTACTCTGGCACGCAAGGCCCTTGACCTGAACAATGAAGCTCATATCATCGATACCCTGGGTTGGGTCCTTTTCAAAATGGGACGTTTCAGTGAAGCTCGCAGGGAACTGGAGGCTGCAGCGGCCCTGCTGCCCGAGGATGCACTGGTTCTTGAGCATCTTGCGGATCTGTATGGAGCAATGGAAATCTGGGAGAAAGCCGCCGCCGTTTACGAGCGTGCATGGAAGTTGAGGCCGGATGATGGGGATCTGGAAAAAAAGCTGCGTGGCGCTCAATCGCACCTGTGAGCCCGGATGGGGCAGGCTGGTTGCTGGCCTTCTGGCGCTGGGCCTGTTATTGGCAGGGGGCTGCGCGCCCCTGCGACCTCCCGTTGAAGGTTTGCCTGCCGTCGATGCGTTGACCTTGATGAAAAACCTTGAGGCGCAAGGCCGCCGCTTTCATTCCCTGCAGGGAACGGCTTCCCTGCGCGTTGTCAGCGGCGAGGAAGAGCAGAATGTCAAGCAGGTCCTGCTCATCCAGCGGCCGGATCTTTTCCGGGCCGAGGTGCTCGGGTTGTTCGGGCAGCCGGTGGTGACCGTTGCCGCGGCCGATGATCGGTTGTCGGCCCTGGTTCCCGGCGAATCCGCCTTCTATACGGGGCCGGCCACGCCCGAGAATCTTTATCGACTGGTGCGGTTCCCTCTTGAACTGAGGGAGTTGCTCCAGTTTGTGTTCTGTGATGTCCCTTTGTTGCCGGGATACAGCGGCCTTGTGGAGGTTGATGAAGGTCTTTACAGCATGCGCCGCCACGCCCAGGATGGACGCGAGCAGCGATTGTATTTTGACCGACAGAAACAGTTGCGCCAGGTGTCTTATAGCAGCGACGGCATGGAGCTGTTAAGGGTTGAATACAGAACCGTTCGCCCGGAAGACGGGTTGCCTCAGCAGATATATATGAGCCTGCCTGCGGTTGACATGGAACTTGAGCTGATCTGGAGGGATGTGCGGGTTAACGCCGAGATTCCCGCGATCCGCTTTCGCCTGACGCCCCCGGCCGGCGTGCAGATCAGGAACTTGCCGTGAAATGCATCGAACGCTGTCGGTTCATTTGTCTGCTTTGTGTTCTGGCCGCAACTCTTGGTCTGGTCGCCGCTTGCGATACGCACCAGCCTGGTGTCTCATCGTCTGACCCGACCGGATCACCGGCTTATGGCGATACTCTGTTAATGGGCAGTATCGGCGAACCGAGCAACCTGTTGCCGGTACTGGCTTCCGACTCGGCTTCGAGCGACATCAACGGGCTGGTCTACAACGGTCTGGTCCGTTACGACAAAAATCTGCAGCTCGAGGGGGAACTCGCCCGCGCATGGGAGATCTCTCCGGACAATCTCACCATCACCTTTCATTTGCGACAGGATGTGCGCTGGCACGACGGCCACCCATTTACCGCAGAGGATGTGCTGTTCACCTATCGGCTGCTTGTCGATCCCACCGTTCCCACGGCTTATGCCGAACGCTACCGGCAGGTGGTGCAGGCACAGGTTGTCGATCCGTACACCTTTCGCGTCCGTTACGGCAAGCCTCTGGCCAGCGCCCTGATCAGCTGGGGTTTCCCCATTCACCCGAAACATCTTCTGACAAACAGGGATGTGACCAGAAGTCCCCTCACGCGGGCTCCAATCGGCACCGGACCCTATCGCTTCGTGGAATGGAAATCGGGGGAAAAAGTCGTTCTGGAGGCCAATCCCGATTATTTTGAAGGACGCCCCAACATTCACCGCGTGGTGTACCGCATCATTCCCGATCCATCCACCATGTTCCTCGAATTGCGATCCGGTGGCATCGATTACATGGGGCTGACGCCTTTGCAGTATGTCCGGCAGACGGAATCCCCCGCCTTCCGCAGGCGTTTTGAAAAATTCCGTTATCCCGATTTCTCCTATACCTATCTCGGCTTCAATCTGCGGCGGCCGCTTTTTCAGGACGTGCGGGTACGTCGCGCCGTAGCTCACGCCATCAACAAGGAAGAACTGGTTGAGGGTGTGTTGTTCGGCCTCGGCACGCAGGCCACGGGTCCCTACAAGCCGGGTACCTGGCCACACAACTCCAAAGTCCGCCGCTACGCCTACGATCCTGACCTGGCACGTCGCATGCTGGCCGAGGCCGGCTGGGTCGATACCGATGGTGACGGCATTCTCGACCGGGACGGCAAGGCGTTTGCTTTTACCATTGTGACCAACCAGGGCAACGACACCCGGGTCAAGGCAGGGGAGATCATTCAGCGCCGTCTGCTGGAGGTTGGGATCTCCGTTAAATTGCGGGTCATTGAATGGGCATCCTTTCTGAAGGAATTTATCAATCCCGGGAATTTTGATGCCACCATTCTCGCCTGGAACATCACCCTCGACCCGGATGCCTACGATGTCTGGCATTCGAGTAAAACCCGCGCCGGAGAACTCAATTTCATCGGTTTCCAAAACGACGAAGCGGACCGTTTGCTGGAAGAGGGCAGACATACCTTCGACCAGGGTCGACGCAAGCGTATTTATGACCGGTTTCAGGAGATTCTGGCCGACCAGCAGCCGTATGTTTTCCTTTATGTTCCCGAAGCCTTGCCCGTGGTCGCCCGGCGCTTCCAGGGCATTGAGCCGGCCCCGGCCGGCATCATGCATAATTTTATCCGTTGGTACGTGCCCCAAGACCAGCAGAAGTACCAGCGCTGATTGAGATGTCGTCATGATTGTTCCGATCGTAAAACGTCTGCTGTTGATGGTCCCCTTGCTGCTGGGCATCACGCTGATATCCTTTGTCGTGATTCATCTCGCACCGGGGGAGCCGACCGATTTGCAGACCCAGCTCAATCCCGAGGTCAGCGCCGAATTGCGTGAGCGGCTGCGCGCTCAGTACGATCTGGACAAACCGTTGCTGGTGCAGTACGGCAAATGGTTGGGACGGCTGGCCCGTTTCGATTTCGGCGAATCCTTTGTGCAGGACCGCCGCCCCGTTGCCGAAAAGATTGTCGAGCGGCTGCCGGTCACCATCATGATCAATCTGCTTTCCATCAGCCTTATACTGCTGGTTTCCGTGCCGCTGGGAGTGATTTCCGCAGTGCGCCGCAATTCCCTGTTCGATCGGTTTACCACCGTTTTTGTTTTCCTGGGGTTTGCCACGCCGTCGTTCTGGCTGGCGTTGCTGCTGATGGATTTTTTTGGCGTGCGTCTCGGACTGTTTCCCATTGCTGGCCTTAAATCCCTTGGCCATGAATATTTCAGTGCCTGGCGGCAGGTGGCCGATGTTCTGCATCATCTGGTTTTACCGGTATTTGTTTCGGCATTTGGAGGGCTTGCAGGGTTTTCCCGCTATATGCGCGGCAATATGCTGGAGGTGATCCGCCAGGATTATATTCTCACGGCGCGTGCCAAGGGATTGTCGGAGAAAGCCGTCATCTTCAGACATGCCTTGCGCAATGCCCTGTTGCCGGTCATCACCATACTTGGTCTTTCGGTGCCGGGCCTGATCGGCGGCAGTGTGATTTTTGAAACCATTTTCGCCATCCCCGGAATGGGCAAGATGTTCTACGATGGCGTTATGATGCGGGATTATCCCCTGATTATGGGAGTTCTGGTGATTGGTGCGGTATTGACCCTGTTCGGCAATCTGATTGCCGATGTTGCCTATGCCCTGGCCGATCCACGCATCCGGAAACGTTGAAAGGTTCAATGGTTTGCCGCTTAAGAGCTTGACATGGGATGAGGGCCATGCCCCCCCGGATCCAGATCGAGAGGTGCTCGATGCGTGACAAGAGAGCGAAGCTGGGACGGTTATTGCTGGATGCCGGACTGGTTGGCGAGCAGGAGTTGAAGGCGGCGCTGTGCTACCAGAAAAATCAGCGATGTCTTTTGGGTGCATCCCTGGTGAAGCTGGGTTTTCTCTCCGAGGATAAACTGCTCGATTTCCTGGCGGAGAATCTGCAGTTGCCACGGATAAACCTTGACGGTTTTTTTTCCCCTCCGGAGGTGCTTGATTGTGTGCCCATGGAGCGTGCTTTCGCCTTTACGGTTTTTCCACTGGCGCGACTCCAGTCCAGTAGCGGGCCGGTGCTGCGCGTGGCAATGGCCGATCCCTGCAACCTGACAGTTATTGATGCTCTTGAGTTTATGACGGGTTTCAGCATTTTGCCAGTGCTCGCATCCGAATCCGCCATTTATGGCGCCATCCAGAGAAATTATGTTCAAAATCATCCCGCCGGGGCTGGTTTTAAAAAACAAGCATGCAATGAAAGTAGCCAGGAAACAGATGTTTATCGTGATAAGCTTGATAAATTGATTGAACTTTTGGAAAACAAGGGAATATTGTCCCCCGAAGAAATTCAACGGCTTGGTCGGGAATGATCATGGACACTTTTACGAACGTTGCAAGCGGCCCCGGGATTTTTTGGGGACAGCTGAGAAGCAACCGACTGGCATTGGCGGGAGCTGCTATTGTCGTGTTGATGTTTGTACTGGCTCTGCTGGCTTCCTTCGTCGGACGGGATCCCGGTGCCATCGATGTGGGGCATCAATTGCTGGCGCCTTGCCCGGAATACCCCCTGGGAACCGATGATCTGGGGCGCGATGTGCTGGCGCGTATTCTCCATGGTGCGCGCATTTCCCTGCTGGTAGGTTTTGTGGCCGTTGGCATATCGACCTGCATCGGTATTGTGATTGGTGCGCTGTCCGGCTATTACGGTGGCTGGATCGATGGCGTGATCATGCGTTTTGTCGATATCATGTTGTGCTTTCCCAGCTTTTTCCTGATCCTGGCGGTGGTGGCTTTTCTTGAGCCTTCCATCTGGAATATTATGATCGTCATTGGTCTTACCAGCTGGATGGGGATCGCCAGGCTGGTCAGGGCCGAGTTTCTTTCCTTGCGCGAACGGGACTATGTCCTGGCGGCAAAGGCTCTGGGCGCCCGCGACGGACGGATTATTTTTCGGCATATTCTGCCCAACGCCCTGTCGCCCATTCTGGTGTCCGCCACGCTCGGCGTGGCCGGGGCGATTCTCGTCGAGAGCGCACTGTCGTTTCTCGGCATCGGGGTACAGCCGCCGACACCTTCATGGGGCAACATGCTTATAGCCGGCAAGCAGACCCTCGGGACGGCCTGGTGGCTGTCGGTGTTTCCGGGGCTGGCCATTCTGGTTACGGTGCTGGGATACAATCTTTTGGGGGAGGGCATACGTGATGCTCTCGACCCGCGCCTCAAGCAATGATCGATAGGGCAGGTATGGCGGACAACAGCGGAAAAAATGCTCACATGCTTCAGGAAGCCGCGCAACTGGTGCTGAACCGATGCGAGGCATTTCGTAGAAATGACTTCAGGTTTATTTTTTCAACTTATCATAAAGACGCCCCTTTTTTGCAGGCATTCGCCACTTGTGAGGAATATCTCCAATATGCAAGGCAGCATTTGCAGGGGGCTTTCCGGATCCTTTCCTGCCGGGTGATAGGAATGCGGAGTGTTGCTGGCGATGAAGCCCAGGTGCTGTTCTGTCTGGAGGTTGCCTGCAGCGGCGTGGTGCAGAGCACCGTGGAACTGGCCTGCATCAGGCGCGTAGAAGAAGGGTTGCGTTATCATTCGGGGGCCAAGCGCAATCTGTCGGAATTCTCCGGTCGGGTCGAGAACATTACCTTCGAGGATTTCCTGGATTCCGATTCGCTGCTTTTTTTCTGAAAATCAGGGGCTGTCACACCCATTCGCCAGGTGAAGGAAAACTCTATGGACGCTCGTTCCTCGACTCGTAAAGGGTGGGCCAGTCGGGCGGGTTTCGTTCTGGCCGCGGCCGGCAGCGCGGTCGGTCTTGGAAATATATGGAAGTTCCCTTACATAACAGGTACTTATGGCGGCGGCGCATTTGTCCTGGTTTACCTTGGGTGTATCCTGTTGCTGGGATTGCCGATCATGGTTGCCGAGTTGATCATTGGTCGCTGCGGTCAACGTGACGCCATCGGTTCTTTTCTGGTTCTCGAGGGACCGGACAGTCGCTGGAAATGGGTTGGCGCTGTCAGTGTGGTGGCTGCGTTTTTGCTGCTGGCGTTCTATTCCGTGGTGGCGGGATGGAGTTTTGATTATGTCTTCAAGGCCGCCAGCGGCGAGTTTTCAAAAGGGGGAACGGAACAGATCGGCGGCCTGTTCCTGAAGCTCACCGCCTCCGCTTTTCGGGGGCTGTTCTGGCAGGCGCTGTTTCTTGCAGCGACCGCCGGCATTGTGATCGGCGGCATACGGGGCGGCATCGAGCGCTGGAGCAAGATACTCATGCCCGCCCTGTTCGGGTTGCTGATTCTGTTGTTTCTGCATAGTATGTTTTCGCCGGGCGGGATGTTGGCGCTGCGGTTTCTGTTTACGCCGGATTTTTCCTTGCTCACTCCCCGAGCCCTGCTCGGTGCTTTGGGTCACGCTTTTTTCACCCTGTCGCTCGGGGCGGGGGTGATGATCACCTACGGTTCCTATCTCGATGCCGAAGCCGACCTGTTCGGTCTTTCCTTTCGTATTGCCGCGCTCGACA
>NZ_JBFWJQ010000032.1:0-23454 GCF_050253115.1 Syntrophotalea sp. | reverse complement strand
AACCATTTCACCGTACCTTCTGCCATTACCGTTTCTCCTTTTTCTCGCTGTCCGAGTCTTCTGGATGGTACAAACCGATGCACAAACAAACTACCAAGGAACATACCCTTGTCATATTTCTAATGGACTTCTGTCATTAGTCAATACTCCGGGCAAGGAAAAAGTGCATGTAAACGCCTGCATGCTATGACAGTATGGCAAACAGCAAAGGTAGAGAGGCGAAAGAGACAACAATACCTATTCCGATCAGCGCTATCGCCAAATCGCTCTCCATGCCGGCGATCACCGCCACGGCGCCGGCCGTAACCATGGGCGGCATACCGGCCTCAAAAACGGCAACATCCACATGCAATCCGCTTGCCCCAAGCAGGCGGCACACACCGAGAGTCACGAGGGGCGCAATCAGCAACTTGATCAGCAAACCGTAACCAAGCGGCCTCAACAGATGGCGTGGCAACCTCCAGTTCAGCTGCAGGCCAATAGCGGTCATAACCAGTGGCGTAAGACTCTGGGATACGCCCTGCAATGCCGCCTGCAATGCGTCGGGATAAGGCCAGGGGCGCAGCGCAAGCCCAGCCATCACGGCCAGAGTCGGCGGAAAAGTTAAAGTCCGGCGGGCAATGGACCCGATCCGCAACTTTCCGTCACGACCGTACAAGGCAAGAATCAGGGATCCATACAGGGCAAAGATCAGCATGGTTCCGATCTGATCGTAAACAATCAGATAAGGAATACCCTGCTGCCCGAAAAAGGCATTAACCATCGGGACCCCCATAAAGGAGGTATTTCCGAGAGGCACCAGCAGCAGAAGAACGCCGGTCTGGGCACGACTCCAGTGAAACTTTGCAGCCGCCGCCAAGACAAATGCCGCCGACAAAATCAGCAATCCCCAGGGAACCGCCGCTACCAGCAGCGCTTCTCGCCCGATCTGCAACTGCGGAATTTTTAGCAAAACCAGCGCTGGCAGGGAAACATACAGCGCAAACATGTTCAGCACCTGGGCCGAATCCTTTGGAAAGGCCTTTAGCCTTCGAAACAAAAGGCCCAGCCCGACAAAAACAACAATAAGAACGAAATTCGACATAACGATCCACACCTCGAAACAGCGCTTTGCATGAGGCGTGTATTCTAGGCTGTTTGACCGGCGTATACAAGCCCTGCCAGCCCTGCGCAAGCGCGAACAGATTTCTTCAGCATCTGAAAACAACAAACAGCGGGGCCAAGCGTCACCCCAAACCATTGGCGTGCCGCTGAAAACCGCGGATAAATACAGCATAGATTTCATATGGGAAACGCGCTGTTTGCAGATGCAGACCCACTGGTTAATGTTTTTTGCAGTCAAGGGTTGACAACCCTTACGCAATTGTGTATCTTCGCACCTCATCGACGCGGGGTGGAGCAGCTCGGTAGCTCGTCGGGCTCATAACCCGAAGGTCGCAGGTTCAAATCCTGCCCCCGCTACCAAATACGACAAAGGGACCGGCAGAAATGCAGGTCCCTTTTTGTTTATCAGTCTGCCGTGGAAACCGGTCAGAAGCCATCCGCCGGACCGTCGTTCAGGTCCTTGACCATGTATGTCCCTTCGGAAGTACCGTCACTGCGCCATAATTCCCGTCCGTGCCGGCTGTCGGTGGCACGAAACAGTAGCAGTCCGTTGATCCGGGAGAAGTTGGAAGGCCAGGAGTTGTCCCGGCCGGGCTGTATATCATAAACCAGCATGGTCCCCTCCCGAGTACCGTCGGTACGCCAGAGTTCCCGGCCATGCACACCATCATCGGCTTCAAACAACAGACTGCCGTTCACTTGAGTAAAATACCGGGGGTTCGAACCGGTCGGACCCGGAAAAATATCCACAACCATGTCAGTGCCTTCCACGGATCCGTTTGAACACCACAATTCCCGCCCATGAGTCCCGTTATCGGCCCCGAAACAGACCTTATCGTCCAGGACAGCAATCCCGGCCGGAAACGAGCCGGGTGTGCCCTCATTGATATCCATAATCATCCGGGTACCGGCGGCGGTGCCATCGGTACTCCATAGTTCGAAGCCATGAAGCCCGTCATTGGCCCCGAAAAAAAGCCGGTTTTGAACCTCGCGAAACTGGTAAGGGCGTCCGGACGGCTTTCCGGGATTGATATCGCGCACCAGTGCTGTACCGCCGGAACTGCCGTCGGAACGCCACAACTCCAACCCCCAGGCGGTACTTTCCACGCGCAGGCAGTGCGACAGCAGCGCCGGGCGCGTGGCCGCACTGGCACCTGTGCAGGCAAAACATCCCAGACCTGCGGCCAAAACTAAAACAGTTACGTACAAAAAATAACGACACATGAATGAGAGGTTCCCTATTTAATTAGTTTTACATAAATTTATTTAAACACTGATATAATAGTAAATATATTCTTATTTTGCCAGTTTTTTTTGCTGAGGCGAGCACCTGCCGTATACCAGACAAATTTTCTGGAAAAATCCATCGACGTTTTATATGATTGCAGAGCTTCGCAAGGACCCGACTCTGGGGCTTTAGCTGCGAAAGCCGAGCCGAAAAACCCTTTCGCCATCAACTCTCACCCGACCCCGGGACTGCTCTTCCGGACAGCCGACACACGTCCTGCCCACCCGCCGGTCAGCCCGTTACGTGAACGCAAAGGAGCGACAATGAAAATTCTGGTTGCGGAAAAAGTTGCCAAAGAGGGCCTGCTGATCATGGAGAAGGACCCCCTTGTCGAACTGGATGTCAAAACCGATCTGAGCCGGGAAGAATTGCTCCGGATCATCGACAGTTACGAGGGGCTGGTGATTCGCAGCGCAACCAAGGCCGATCGTGAACTGCTTGAAGCCGGCAAAAACCTCAAGGTCGTCGCGAGGGCGGGCGTGGGACTTGACAACGTCGACCTGAAAGCCGCCAGTGAAAGAGGCATCATTGTCTGCAACGCACCTTTCGGAAACATCAACAGCGTCGTCGAGCACGCCATGGCCCTGATTCTGGCCACCTGCCGGAAACTGGTGAAGGCCGACACAAGCATCAAGGGCGGCGCCTGGAATCGCTCCATCAAGGCGATGGAACTCAAAGGCAAGGTCGCCGGGGTTATTGGCCTGAACAAAATCGGCGGGGGTGTCGTCACCCGACTGAAAGCCTTCGACTGCGAAGTCATCGGCTGCGATCCCTACATTTCTGAAAAACGGGTCCAGGATCTGGGAATCCGGCTGGTGTCCCTCGAAGAGTTGATCCGGTCCTCCGATGTCATCACCGTGCACGTGCCTCTCAACGACGAGACCCGCAACCTTATCGCCGCTCCCCAACTGCAGCAGATGAAGGACGGGGTGATCCTGGTCAACACCGCACGCGGCGGCATCATCAATGAGCAGGACCTGCTGGCCGCCCTGGAAAGCGGCAAGGTCGGCGCGGCCTGTGTCGATGTATGGAGCGAGGAGCCTCCGCAAAGTGAACACCTCAAAAAACTGGTTGCCCACGAGCGCATGCTCGCCATCCCGCACCTGGGCGCGTCCAGCGCTGAAGCCCAGATCAATGTCTCCATTGACGTGGCCCGGGACATCGTACGCTTCGCCAATGAACAGCCCATGGAATACGCCGCAAACATTCCGCGCTTCGACAGTTCATTGATGGGGCAGATGCGGCCCTTTCTGCGACTGGTCAACATCATGGCCGATTTCGTTTCGCAACTGGCCGATTCCAATCTCAACAAGGTCACTTTTACCTACCAGGGGAGCGTGGCCGAATACGATTGCTCGCCGATAACCGTTTGCGGCATGGCGGCGCTGCTGAACAACAAGGTCGAGCAGGACGTCAACATGGTCAATGCGGCGCTTATCGCGGAAAACATGGGTATCGCCGTCGAGGAAGTCAAAAACCCCGCCCCCGCAGCCTTCGCCAACACCGTAACCATCGACATCGAAGGCCCCGGCATGCGCCGCACCATCGTCGGCACCCACTTCGAAGGGCAACCGCGTGTCGTGCGTCTGCGCGACTACCAGGTCGATTTTGCTCCTGAAGAACACATGCTGGTCATTACCTACCAGGACCGGCCGGGCATGATCGGCAAAATTGGACAGGTTCTGGGAGAACACGATATCAATATCGCCGCCATGAATCTCGGACGCCAGCAAAAGCGGGGCGAGGCCATGGTTATCCTGTCTCTGGACTCGCCGGTTCCGTCCAACGTGGTAGACGAAATCGGATCGGTCATCGTGGCAAGATTCATCAAATAACTGCACGTGGTCAAGGCACGACCGGAACAATGATGGCATGTGGAAGGGGCGGCCTTTGGCCGCCCCTTCCACATGCTCACAATGCCTTCCCCAACACACGGTTTGAGATATGATTGTCGGAATACCCAGAGAGATCAAAGTCAGGGAATACCGGGTCGCCATGACGCCGGCAGGAGTCCGCGCCCTGACCGAAGCGGGGCATGATATTGTCGTGGAATGCGGCGTCGGCATCGGCAGCGGCCTGGAGGACCGGGAATACCTTGAAGCCGGTGCCCGCACGGTGGAAGGTGCTGCCGAAGTCTATGCACAGGCCGACCTGATCGTAAAAGTCAAGGAGCCGCTGCCGGCTGAATACGGGCTGTTGCGCAGCGGCCAGTGCCTGTTTACCTATCTGCACCTGGCGACCAATACAGCTCTGACCTCCGTGCTGCTGCAAAACCGGATAACCGCCCTGGCTTATGAAACGGTGCAACTGCACGATGGCAGTCTGCCCCTGCTGCAGCCCATGAGTGAAGTTGCCGGACGCATGGCGGTACAGATCGGCGCCCATTTTCTGCAAAAAGAACAGGGGGGCAAAGGCGTGCTTCTTGCCGGCGCACCCGGTGTGCGCCCGGGACGCGTCGTGGTGCTGGGGGCCGGTACCGGCGGCAGCAACGCCGTGCGCATCGCGGTCGGCATGGGCGCCGACGTCACGGTTCTCGATATCGAGCCTTCGCGACTGGCCCTGCTCGACGAGCACTACGGCAACCGCATCCACACTCTGATTTCCAATTCCCAGAACATCGAGGACGAGGTACGACATGCCGACCTGGTGGTCGGCGCGGTGCTGATTCCGGGGGCCAGGGCACCCCACCTGGTAACGGAGGAGTTGGTAAAGCAAATGGAACCGGGCAGCGTGATCGTCGATCTGGCGGTCGATCAGGGAGGCTGTGTCGAGACCGTCCGCCCCACCACCCACGACGAACCGGTGCGAACAGTGCACGGGGTTTTGCATTACGGCGTGCCCAACATCCCGGGAGCGGTCAGCCGCACCAGCACTTTCGCCCTGACCAACAGCACCCTGGCCTACATCCGCAAAATCGCCGACCTGGGAGTGTCAAACGCCCTGGCTTGCGATGCCGCCCTTGCCAAAGGACTCAACACCCGTGACGGCCAGATACACAACAGGAAGGTGGCCAGCGCTTTGGGGCTGGCTTTTTCACCCGTCACATGTGCAGATAGTGATCAAGGATAAATCGTGAGATGCTGCGCCGCGGCGGCAGTTTCGGGAGTGCCTTAACGGAAAACCAGCGGGCATCGGCCAGTTCGCCGTAATCGACAACCAGTTCGCCGCTTTCATAATCCGCAACGAATCCGGCCATCATCTGGCTGGGGAAAGGCCAGCACTGACTGCCGACATAACGCAGATTTTTGACCCGCACCCCGGTTTCTTCAGTAATCTCCCGAACCGCCGCCTCCTCCAGACATTCACCGAAATTGACGAAACCCGCCACCAGACTGTAATGCCCGTCAGGCCACTCGGCTTTGCGTGTCAGCAGCACTTCTCCAGGTCGGCGCACCAGCGTAATGGCGCAGGGGTGAATGTGAGGAAAATGCAGGGCGCCACAACCGCAGCAGCGTTTGCCCCACTCGCCCAGCAACCGTAGCATGGAATTGCCGCACCGGCTGCAGACCCGGCTGTTCGACTCCCAGTGCCGGATCTGGTGCGCCAGCCCCCCGAGGGATAACAGATCGACGGGAATACAAGCTCCCCAATCCCGTAACTGGCAAGCCTCCAGACCATCGGGCAAAAGCTCTTGTTCCGGCCACGGCAACACCCGGCATGGCACCCCATCCCAGGTTCCGAAAAACAGGGGGACATCCTGCACCGGCCAGTCAGGCGCAAAGACGCCACGGGGAAGACACGGCCCAGCGGCCGCTTTTTGCAACAGCAGTTCGCTGCCGCGCAATATGATCCAGTACCCGTCGCCACCCGGATCACGATCCGGCGTCGCTTGTTGAAAATGCTCCTGCAAGCAATGGTTGTTAAACGGCAGGTGCAAGGGGGAGGAAAAAAAAGTGCTCAATCGGTCCACATCCGCACTCCGATAAAAAGAACCTGCGTTTCAAAAAAGCCTGGCAGCCAACAGCAGGGCCAGTTGCGTCTTGGCATCCAGAATCGCACCGCCGTCAAGCAAACGCAAGGCCTCTTTCAGAGTCATGACGACGGGATGGATGAACTCATCCTCCTCCAGAGCGCTCGGCACCGGCGTCAGGTCCGTTGCCAGATACAGATAAACCCGCTCATCACAAAAACCGACGGCGGAGAGCATATCAACAAGAGGCCTTATGGAGGCTGCCCGGTAACCGATCTCTTCCTGCAGTTCCCGGCGAATACAATCGACCGGATCTTCTCCAGCTTCCAGTCGACCTGCCGGGATTTCCCAGATCGTGCCATCCGCCGCCGGACGAAACTGGCGGATCAAAATGATACGTCCGTCATCCAGAACCGGCAGGGCCGCCGCCCCTCCCGGGTGGCGAACCATTTCAAAAGTCGCCATCCGGCCATCCGGCAGCCGATGGTCCTCCAGCGCTACGGAAAAGATCCGGCCCGCAAATACCGGTTTGTTTCGCTGATTCATTCCCCACCCCGCACCGGCAGCACCATCCGCAGTTCCCCGAAAACAGCCCGGAACACGCATGGCAACTCGCCCAGATAATCACCATCCACCTGCACGGGGGCAGGCCCCCCGGTTACGACAATCTCGCGCGCCTGCAGCTGAATCGCCTCTTTGGAGCACAACGGACGAGCTGCGGCAATTTTGCCGATGGTGCGTAACATACCCAGTCGCGAACCGGACCGCAACAGACAAACACTGAGGGTGTTTTCGAACAGCGATGCACCGGCGCTGACCACAAAGCGCCCGCCATAAAGGCGGCAGTTGCTGATGATGACGCCGTAAGCCTGCCGCCGCAGCCCGGACTCGGTGACAACCTCCAAAGGCCGGGGCCGATAGCGAAACAGGCTAATCAACCCGCCGAGCACATAAGCCGCCTTGCCCAGCTGTCGCTTCAGACGCAGGTTGACCCCCCGCACCACCTCCGCGTCCAAACCGATCCCCGCCATGAGCAAAAAGCGCTGGCCATCCGCCTGCCCCAGACAGACACGCCGGGGGCCGCCATCGATCACCAGATTGCAGGCCCGCTCCACCTCGAAGGGTATCCCCGTTTCCAGAGCAAAGACATTGGTGGTCCCCAGCGGGATAAAGCACAGAGGGATGTCACTCGGCGCCAGGCCGTTGATGACTTCGTTGAGCGTGCCGTCTCCACCGGCGGCGCAGACCCGGTCGAATCCGACGGTCCGCGCCGCGGCGGCCGCCCGTTGGGCATCACCGCGCGCTCCGGTCAGGGTGAGATCGACAATTGCACCCCGCTGCTGCAAACAGGTGACGGCCCGGGCGATCTGATTTTGCGCGCTACCGCCCGCAATCGGATTGGCTATCAGCTTGATTTTCATCTTGCATCCCGGTCAGACAGTTATTGGCCTGTTATGGATGTGACGCATCCTGCGCCGGCCTGTTGCGGCGCAACAAATCCCCTCCCCGGGCCCCTTCCGGAAGAGCGAGCACAACCCTGGCATTGGGCTGCACGACCGCTACGGGCAGGCCTGCCATATCCATCGGCTGCCCGACGACAAAGCGGTTCTGACGCATGCCCGGGCCGATGAGTTCCAGCGTCTCGCCGGGAAAGAACCGGTTGCGGCCCACGATCTCGCCGCAACCATCCGCCGCGGTAGACACGACCTCCCCGACAAAATCGCAATGACGGATATAACCGCCATGTTCGGCGTGCAACTGCGCATCGTCGCGGCCCAGAAGAAAACCTGTGCCATAGGGTCGGTGACTGACACTTTCCAGTTCCTCGCGCCACACAGGATCGCATTGCCACGCGGATGGGTCTTCCAGATAGCGGTCAAGCGCTGCCCGATATACCCGGGTGACGGCAGCAACATAATAACGGCTTTTCATGCGCCCCTCGATCTTGAGGCTGTCAACGCCGGCGTTCACCAGCAGGGGCAGCTGTTCGAGCAGGCAGAGATCACGGCTGTTAAGGAGATAACTGCCGCGGCCGTTTTCCTCGATGGGCATATACCGCCCTGGCCGGGTCTTTTCCACCAGCGCATAACTCCAGCGGCAGGGTTGCGTGCAGAGCCCGCGATTGGCATCGCGACCGGTCAGCGCCGCCGACAGCAGGCAGCGGCCCGACCAGGCGACACACATGGCGCCGTGCACAAAAACCTCCAGAGCGGCATCGGTAGCGGCACGTATCGCACGGATTTCCTCCAGGCTGAGTTCCCGCGCCAGATTGACGCGCTTCACCCCGGCACCGACCCAGAAACGCACCGCTTCGGCATTGGTCGTGTTTGCCTGGGTTGAAAGGTGGATTTCCCTTTCAGGATCACCAGCTTTTACAAGGGCCAGAACACCGGGATCAGCCACGATGTAGGCGTCGATATCAAGGCTCCGCAAGGCATCGATGTAAGCTGCGCAGGCCTCCGTTTCCCCGGGTAAAAGATAGGCATTCAGGGTCAGATACATGCGCCGGTTCTTACGCAGCGTCAACTCCCTGGCCCGCGACAATTGCTCCAGATCGAAATTGTCCGCCTGGGCCCGCAGCCCAAACTGCTCGCCTCCCAGATAGACGGCATCGGCCCCGTACAACAGGGCGGTTTCCAGTTTTTCAAGATTGCCGGCAGGCGCCAGCAGCTCAGGCAAACATCTCATGGCAAATCGACTTCCGGAAAGATCGAGGTCTAGCGCCGGCACCACACCGCTCCGCTGCGGGCAGGTCAAGCACCAGCGATTCGTTAGCACACCTTAGCATGAAAAATAGAAACCGGGAAACGGCTTCCCGCCGCTCGAAAACCTTTGCCCTTGACAAGACATTAAAAACCCTCTACTTTTTAAGTTGTTTTTCACTTTTCGGATGCTTTTTTTTGCGGCTTTGTGTTTCCCACGGGCCGGGATTTCCGTCATGTTTCGATTCGCAACCCTTCTGATGCTTGGCAGCCTGCTCTGCGGTGGCTGCGCCACGTCCACGGCACCGGGCGACGACCCCATCAATACAGCCGCTCGACGGCGCATGGACGTACTGGAAAACCATCTTGCCGAGATGTTCCGGCGTCTTGACAGCCTCGAGCACACCCTGACCGACCAGCAGCAGCAGTTGGCAACCCTGCAGGCTGCCGTATCGGCACAAAAAGTCACCCCTGCCGGGGAAAACGCCAGTCTTTCCGAACCGGTTGAGGCAACCGGAACCGCTGTCATCGGCGCATCGGCGCCGGAAACCTATCTCAAGGCTTTTGGCGATTACGCATCAGGCCGCTACCCGCAGGCCATTGAAGGCTTCCGGTCTTTTCTGCAGCAGTTCCCCGCCAACAATTATGCCGGCAATGCTCAATATTGGCTCGGAGAATGCTTCTACAGATTGGGTCGATACGACCGTGCCGTTCAGGAATACCGCAAAGTCGTCGACAATTATCCGTTGAGCGGCAAGGCTCCGGACGCCTTGCTGCACATGGCTCCGGCGCTGCGCCAGCTCAATCAGTACGAACAGGCGCGGCAGGTTCTGCAGACCCTTCGGCAACGCTACCCCAACAGCGCCGCCGCACGCAAAGCCCTGGCCGGATCCTGAAGGCTCTGCCTGTTTTTTTGGCCCGGATTGAAGCACAAGATTTTCCATCTGATCATTACCGCAAGGGGGAGATTCCATGAAAACCATCTGCAAAGCTCTTGCAGCCCTGTGTCTGCTGTTTCCGCTTGCGGCTGCGGCACAGACACCGGAACAGGTCTACACCATTAAAAAAGGCGACACCCTGTGGGGCATCTCCGAAAAATTCATCAAGGATCCCTACTACTGGCCGAACCTTTGGGCCAACAACCCGTTCATCACCAACCCCCATTTCATCTATCCGGGACAGCGCGTCGCCATCCGCAACGGTCGCCTGGTGCTGCTGCCCGGCCAGGATGCGCAAGCCACCGGATCGCAGCCCTGCATCATGCCCATCGAGCCGGTCGAGGAAATCACCGTCAAAGGCGTCGCCGGCAATGAAGGCTTCGTCACCCTGGAGGAACTGGACCGGGCCGGCACCCTGATCGATGCCACGGACGACCGGATTCTGCTCAGCTACCAGGACCAGGTTTTCGTAAAAATCCAGGAGCCGGGCCTGCAGCCCGGCGACCGTTTCGCCCTTGTCGAAGTCGGTGAACAGATCAGGCACCCTGTCAGCAAGGAAATCCTCGGCCATCGCGTCAGCTATCTGGGCGAAGTCGAAATCAGCGACGTTTCCCCGCCCGTGGCGACCGGGATAATACGGCGTGCGGTCAAGGAGATTACCCGCGGCGCCATTTTGATCCCGATGCAACCGTCCCGGCGCGATATCGTTCTGAAAAAGGCTGCCGCTCCCCTGCTCGGCCATGTCATGGCCAGCAGTCGCGAAAAAATCGCCCTCAGCCAGCATGATGTCATCTATCTCGACCTTGGAGAAACCGACGGCCTGGAATCCGGCAACATGATCTATCTAAGCCGTCCCCGGCAGACGACCCAACGGATCCTGCCCGAGCACGATGTCGAACTGCCTGACGAACTGCTTGGGGCCGCCGTAATTATTGCCACCCAACCGCAGACGGCAACAGCGTTGATCCTCAAATCGGTCGCTCCCATTTATGTCGGTGACCGGGTTTCGACGCCGACCGAATAACAACCTCCCTGCAGGGATTTCCCGAACAGCAAAAAAAGGATTGAAGTCATTCAATCCTTTTTTTGCATGGTGACAAACCCTTGACCATGACACGCACCGAACAGGCATGGCTGCGACTGTATCTGACTCCCGGACTTGGCCGGGTCGGCACCATCCGCCTCATTGAGGCTTTCGGATCTCCCGAGGCTGCCCTTGCCGCCAGCCCCCGGGCCTGGACTGAACAGGCGCGCGTTCGCCCGGCGGTAGCCGCTTCGCGGCCCGCTGAAGGGGATGCCGTTTTTATCCAAACCCTGGAAACCCTCGACCGACTCGAAGTCGGCATCATTTCCCTATGGGACCAGCATGCATATCCGGAGCCGCTCCGATCTATCTACGATCCGCCGGCGTTGCTGTTTGTCAGGGGAAAACTCCCCGAACAACAGGGACTTGCCGTGGTGGGAGCCCGGCGCGCCTCGCCGGACGGGATTCGCCTGACCCGCACCCTCTGCCGTCAGATCGCGGCCCAGGGAATTTCCATCGTCAGCGGCCTGGCCCGGGGCATCGACCGGGCGGCGCACGAAGGCGCCCTGATGGTTGACGGTGCCACCGTAGCGGTGCTCGGCTGCGGTATAGACCGCGTCTATCCACGGGAAAACGAACCCCTGTATTTCGAAATACTGCAAAAAGGCGGCGCCATTCTGTCGGAATATCCGCCGGGAACACCACCACTGGCGCAGCACTTTCCCGGTCGCAACCGCATCATCAGCGGTATGTGCCGGGGGGTTCTGGTGGTGGAAGCGGCAGCTCGCAGCGGTTCGCTGATTACTGCGGAATTCGCTCTTGAGCAGGGAAGAGAGGTATTTGCGGTACCGGGGCCGGTAAACAATCCCGGCAACCAGGGCACCAATCAACTGCTCAAGGAAGGTGCCCGCCTGGTGACCGAAAGCGCCGATATCCTGGACATATTCAAGCCCGGATGTTGCCCCTCGGAACCGCCTTCCAGGCCGGACCCGCTGCTGGAAAAACTATCGGGACAATTCCTGAACGTATACCGGGAGCTACAGGACAGCCCGCTGCACCTCGATGAACTGGCTCGGAAATGCGGCTTGACTCCCATGGAGGTTTCCGCTATTTTACTCCACTTGGAACTTGAGGACGGAGCGACACAGCTTCCCGGCATGCGTTTTGTGCGCAAGCGGAGCTTATAAGAACCTGGAGATTTATGACCGGAAACCCCCTCAAAGAACGGGTTTTGGCCATCGTCAGCATTATCGCTCATTACATCATGGAAGATGGGCAGCTGCCGGCCAATGGAGACCTTGTCGAGGAACTGCTGGCTGTCGGGTTCGAGGCGGATGAAATCGATGCGGCTTTCAACTGGATGGAAAACCTGTCCATGCACCCGGATGCCGACCCTTCAACCCGCCCCCTGACCGTCCCCAGCCAACGAATATTTACAGCCGAGGAATGTCAGGCCATCGCGCGTGAAGCACGCGGTTTTCTGATGCGCGTGCGCGAGATGGGAATCATCGACGGAAACCTTCTGGAAGAAATCATCCAGAAGGCCTTGAACACCGACGACGATGAAGTCAGCCTGAAAGACATCAAGACGCTGACCGCCCTGACCCTTTTTTCCCACTCTCACCATGAGTGGATGCGCGAAGTCGACTGTTTCATGGACGACGACTGGACTCGGCTCTACCACTGATACAGACACGCCAGGCTGCGGGTTCCCTGCAGCCTTTTGTTTCAGTGTTGGCACGGGGACCAAAGACATGACCTCCTCCCAAAAGACATCTTCACAAAGAGGCATTCATGGCACAATCCCTGGTAATCGTCGAATCGCCCGCCAAGGCGAAAACCATCGAAAAATTTCTCGGTCCGGGTTATAAGGTCCTGGCTTCCTACGGACACGTGCGCGCGTTGCCGAGCAAGCAGGGCTCGGTCGACGTGGAACACAATTTTTCTCCCCGCTATCATATCCTCCCCGAAAGCCAGAAGCATATCGAGCTTTTAAAAAAGGAGGCCAAAAAGAGCCGGGAACTGATACTGGCCACCGACCCCGACCGTGAGGGAGAGGCCATTGCCTGGCATCTGCTCGAAGCCCTGGGCATCTCCGAACAGGCCGCTTCCCCCGAGGTAAAGCGCGTCACTTTCCACGAGATCACCAAGGGCGCCATTCAGGAAGCCATCGCCCACCCCGGTCACATCAGCCGCGAACTGGTCGACGCTCAACAGGCCCGCTCCGTCCTCGATTACCTGGTCGGTTTCAATCTTTCGCCCTTTTTGTGGAAAAAAATCCGCTACGGCCTGTCCGCCGGGCGTGTGCAATCCGTTGCCCTGCGCCTGATCTGCGAGCGGGAGAAGGAAATCGCAGCGTTTGCGCCCCGTGAATACTGGTCCATCGAGGCCCGTCTCGGCACCGACCAGGGGAGCGTTTTCGCAGCACGGCTGAATGCCATCGACGGCAAAACCCTCGATAAATTCGATATCGCCGACCAAAATCAGGCCGAAGATCTGGTCAGGGCCATCAGCAAGGAATCCTTCCAGGTCAGAGAGCTCAAAAAATCCTCCAAAAAGCGCAACCCGGCCGCACCCTTTACCACCAGCACCCTGCAGCAGGAAGCAAGCCGCAAGCTGGGGTTTTCCGCCCGCAAGACCATGACCGTGGCACAGAAGCTCTACGAGGGAATCGACGTCGGCAACGGACTCGAAGGCCTTATCACCTACATGCGTACCGACTCGGTGGCACTCTCCCAGGTTGCCACCACTGAGGCCCGCGACGTCATCACCCGCATGTTCGGCAAGGAATATGCCCTGGAAAAACCCCGGGCGTTCAAAAACAAAGCCAAAAACGCCCAGGAAGCTCACGAAGCCGTGCGTCCAACAGCGCTGTCCAACTCTCCGGATCAGATCAAAGCGCACCTGACCTCTGACCAGTTCAAGCTTTACCGCCTTATCTGGCAGCGCACAGTCGCCTCGCAGATGGCAGCGGCGGTCCTGGACGCCACGACAGTCGATATCGCCGCCGGCGAGCGGTTTATGTTCCGGGCGTCGGGGCAGGTTGTGCGCTTTGCCGGCTTCATGAAGCTCTACATCGAGGACTACGACAGCGCCGAGGAACAGGACGATCAGAAAGAAGCCACCCTCCCGGAACTGCGGCAGCATCAGCCACTGCAATGTGAAGAGCTTCTTCCGGCGCAGCATTTTACCCAGCCGCCACCGCGATTCACCGAGGCCAGTCTGGTAAAGACACTCGAGGAAAACGGCATCGGCCGGCCATCGACCTATGCGTCCATCATCAACACCCTGGTGACCCGCAAATACGTGCGCCTGGAAAAACGTACCTTCCATACCGAGGATGTGGGGATGGTGGTCAGCGACCTGCTGGTCAATCACTTCACCAAATACGTCGATTACGACTTTACCGCCGGCATGGAAGAAGACCTGGATGCCATCTCCCGCGGTGAAAGGGAGTGGCAGCCGGTACTCAAGGACTTCTGGGAACCGTTTATCTCCCTGCTGCGGCAGAAAGAGACCGAGATTTCCAAGCAGGATGTGACGACGGAAAAAACCGACCGAACCTGTCCCGAGTGCGGCAAACCGCTGGTCATCAAGCTCGGCCGCTCGGGCCGGTTCCTGGCCTGCTCGGGATTTCCCGAATGCCGTTATACCGAGCCGCTGAACGGCAGCGAGCGGGAAGAACCGGTCATGTCGGACCAGACCTGCGACAAGTGCGGCGCCCCCATGCTGGTCAAACAGGGGCGCTATGGCAAATTTCTGGCCTGCTCAGCCTATCCGGACTGCAAAAACATTCAGCCTCTCGTTAAGCCCAAGGCTCTTGGCATCCCCTGCCCCCAGTGCGGGGAAGGGGAGTTGATGGAGAAAAAAAGCCGCTACGGCAAAATTTTTTACTCCTGCAACCGCTACCCGCAATGCAAATATGCCCTGTGGGATCTGCCGATCCAGGAACCCTGTCCCAAATGCAAGTTTCCGCTGGTAGTGGAAAAAACTACCAAGCGGCAGGGTACCTTCCGCAAGTGCCCGCAGGAAAGCTGTGACTGGACCGAAACCCTGGTGCCACCGGAGACCAAAACCAAAGCCGCCACCAAAAAGCCCGCGGCCAAAAAAACATCCACGGCCACACCGTCGCCCAAAAAAACCCCGGCAAAGAAAGCCGCAAGCGACAAAGCCACCGCCAAAACAGCGCCGGCGAAAAAAGCCTCCAAAGCCAAAAGCAAAGCCTGAAACCTGCAGGCCGGGTGGCCTCTTTTTAAACATTGACCGGATCCCGGCCACTCCCACCTCGATGCGACCGGTCCCGCGGGCCCGGTCGTTTGTGCTTTTTGGAAACCCCTTACGGTGAGATCCGAATGAACCAGGCAAAACCACCTCAACCCGGCATAACCATTATTGGCGCCGGCCTGGCCGGCTGCGAAGCCGCCTGGCAGGCCGCTGAACGGGGTTTGCGGGTGATACTGTACGAAATGAAACCCCGGGTCTTTTCCCCGGCACATCGCAGTCCCGATTTGGCTGAACTGGTTTGCTCCAACAGCTTGCGCGGTACCGGCATGAACAACGCCGTCGGTTGCCTCAAGGAAGAACTGCGCCGCTGCGCCACCCTGTTCATGCAGGCCGCCGATGCCAGCGCGGTTCCGGCCGGGGGAGCGTTGGCAGTCGATCGCGAGGCTTTTTCCGCATTCATCACCGACTGCATCGAGCGACACCCCAACATTGATCTGCAGCGCCGCGAACTGGCCGCCGTTCCGGCGCAAGGGACGACCATCATTGCTTCGGGCCCTCTGACGTCGGCCCCCTTGGCCGCCGATATCGCCCGCCTCACCGGAAGCGGACAGCTCTATTTCTACGATGCCATTGCTCCGATCATCGAAGCCGACAGCATTGACCATGCTATCGCATGGAAAGCCTCCCGCTACGGTCGCGGAGGGGATGACTACATCAACTGCCCGCTGTCCCGCGAGGAATATTACGCATTTATCGAGGCCCTCAGATCCGCCGACAAGGTACCGGGCAAGCACTTTGAAAAGGTGATCCATTTCGAAGGCTGCATGCCGATCGAGGAAATGGCCGAGCGGGGCGATATGACCCTCGCCTTCGGCCCCATGAAGCCGGTCGGACTGCCCGATCCGCGCACCGGAAAAGAGCCCTTCGCCGTGGTACAGCTGCGCCAGGACAACCTGCATGCCACCCTGTTCAACATGGTCGGATTTCAGACCAAGCTGACCTGGCCGGAACAGCGGCGCATTTTCCGCACCATCCCCGGCCTGCAAAACGCCCGCTTTGCCCGCCTCGGAAGCATGCATCGCAACACCTTCATCAACGCCCCGGCCTGCCTCGACCAACACCTGCGGCTGAAAGCCGAGCCGCGGCTGTTCTTTGCCGGGCAGATTACCGGTGTTGAAGGGTACGTTGAATCGGCCGCCTGTGGCTTTCTGGCCGGGCTGTTCGCCGCAGGGCAGGTGCTCGGCAACCCGCTGCCCTTGCCGCCGCCGACTACCTCCCTCGGTGCACTGCTTGGCCACCTGGCCCACTCCGAGCCCGACTCTTTCCAGCCGATGAACATCAATTACGGCCTTTTCCCGCCCGTGGAGGAGCGCAAACGCAAGCGGGCCGAGCGACGCCTGGCTCTGGCGGAACGGGCTCTTTGCGATCTGGAAGTGTGGCGTCGGCAAATCCTGGCCGCTACCTCCGACCTCTTGTTCCGCCCCCAGGAGCCGCCCGATGAACCCTGATCCCCGGCTGACCTCCGATCGCCTTGAAAACACCATCGTGCTGGCTTCGGCCTCGCCTCGGCGCAGTCAGTTGCTGGCTTCGGCGGGTATTGCCTTCACCGTGGTCGGCAGCGACGCTCCCGAAACGATACAACCCGGAGAATCGCCGCAGCAGCACGTCCGGCGTCTGAGCCTGCTCAAAGCCCGGGAGGTGGCCCACCGCTCCCACATCACGGGGCGCTGGTTCATCGGAAGCGACACAGTGGTGGTCCGCGATGCGGCCATTCTCGGCAAACCGGCCGATGCCGGCGAGGCCGCGGCCATGCTGAGCTCGCTGTCGGGCCGCAGCCACAACGTTATTACCGGTTTCGCCATCATCGACCGTATCGGCAGAACGGAAACGGTCGAGACAGTCTCGACCCGTGTCTGGTTCCGGGAGTTGACAGATCTGGAGATTCAGGGTTACATTGCCACCGGCGAACCGTTCGGCAAAGCCGGCGCCTATGCCATTCAGGGCATCGGCGCATGCATGATCCCAGCCATCGAGGGCAGCTACACCAACGTCGTCGGCCTGCCGCTGTGCGAAGTGGTTGCTACACTCGAAAAGCTTGGTGCGATACGCCTGTTCGCGTCCGGCGCCCCCCGTTCCGACCATCTCGACCCGCCATCCTGAACCGCCCGCCGGCACCGGACACCTGGGCGGGCCGATCAACGGAAGGACTCTTCATGAGCATAGAAGCCAATCTTCGGGAAATCCGCGACCGCATCGATGCCGCCTGCCTGCGCATCGGCCGCAATCCGCGGGACGTGCGGCTGGTTGCCGTGTCCAAGACGAAGCCGGCCGCCATGATCGATGAGGCGGCGGCCGCCGGCCAGACGCTGTTCGGTGAAAATTATGTGCAGGAATTTCTGGCCAAGGCGGAGCAAGTCATGGCCAAGGTCGAATGGCACTTCATCGGCAGCCTGCAATCGAACAAGGTCAAATATCTGCGCGAAAAAGTCGCCATGATTCACTCCGTCGACCGCTTGTCTTTGGCAAGGGAAATCGATCGGCAGTGGAGCAAAGCCGGTTATCCGGCCGACATCCTCATCCAGGTCAATCTCGGCGAAGAAGAAAGCAAGTCCGGCACACAGGAAGCGGCTCTCGAAGAACTGGTACGCAGCATCGCGGCACTGCCCAATGTGCGCATTGGCGGACTGATGGCACTGCCGCCCTACCTTGACGACCCGGAGATGGTCCGGCCCTTTTTCCGCCGGTTGCGCCATCTGGCTGAAAAACTTTCCGCCCTGGACATTCCCGGCGTCGCCATGCGGGAGCTGTCCATGGGGATGAGTCACGACTTCGAGGTAGCCATCGAGGAGGGTGCTACCCTGGTTCGGGTCGGGTCCGCCATTTTCGGTTCACGACGCTGAGGGGTTCCCCATGCCTGAGTCTTCCAGCCCCCGTGCCCTGTGGGGATCGCGCATCGGCTTCATTCTGGCGGCCGCCGGCAGCGCTGTCGGTCTCGGCAATATCTGGAAATTCCCTTACATCACCGGCAACAACGGCGGTGGCGCCTTCGTTTTGGTCTATCTCATCTGTATCGCGCTGGTCGGGCTTCCGATCATGATGGCGGAATTGATGATCGGCCGCTACACGCGCCGTGATGCGGTCGGCGCCTTTCGCACTCTGGCCAGGCCGGGTTCCCCGTGGCGGCTGGCCGGCTGGATCAGCATTCTGGCTGCGTTCGTCATCCTGTCCTACTATTCAGTGGTCGCCGGCTGGACCCTGGAGTACATATTACGCGCCGTGCAGGGCGCATTTCGTACCCCGGCGACAACGGGGACCGTGGAGACCGCTGAGCAGGTCAGGGCCCTTTTTGACGGATTGATCGAGAGCGGACCGCGACAGTTGCTGTGGCACTTTCTCTTTATCGGAGTGTGCCTGGGCATCGTCATCGGCGGCGTGCAGAAAGGTATCGAACGCTGGAGCAAAATCCTGATGCCGCTCTTGCTCGGACTGCTGGCACTGCTGTTCGTCAACGGCATGCTCAGCGATGGTGCCCGCCAGGCATGGGTCTTCATGTTTCGTCCCGACTTCAGCAAACTGACTTCCGGTGCCGTGCTTGAAGCTTTGGGCCATGCCTTTTTCACCCTGTCTCTGGGCATGGCAGCCATGATCACCTACGGTTCGTATCTTAGCCGCGCTGAAAACCTGTTCGCATCCGGTCTGCGCATCGCGTTGCTGGACACTGTCATCGCCCTGATCGCCGGACTGGCTATCTTCCCCATCGTGTTTTCGGCGGGCATGCAGCCTGGCGCCGGCCCCGGACTGGTTTTTCAGACCATCCCCGTGGTGTTTTCCAACCTGCCCGGCGGCAACATCCTGGCGCTGCTGTTTTTTCTGCTGCTGGCTTTTGCCGCGCTGACCAGCGCCATCTCCCTGCTCGAATCACAGGTGGCCTATCTTATCGACGAGCGCGACTGGGGGCGCAAGCGAGCCACCGCCTTTTTGGCAGGACTGGCTTTTCTGGTCGGCATCCCTTCGGCCCTTTCAAGCAATCTGCTCCAGCACATCACCCCTATTGCCAACCTCGGAGTTTTCGACTCCATCGACCTGATCGCCTCCAACTACCTGCTGCCCATAAGCGGGCTGCTTACCGCCCTGTATGTCGGCTGGTTCTGGAGCGATCAGGAAGAAAAGCAGGAACTGATGGCCGACGGCTCGGTCTGGATATACCCGCTGTGGCATTTCCTGATCCGGTTTGTTGCTCCGATTGCCGTAGGCATTATCCTTTATTACAAAATCGAAGAAACCGGCCTGTTCGCTTTTTTTGCCGGGCTTTTCTGACCCGGAGACCCGACCATGATTATCGATACCCTGCTGTTCGATCTTGACGGTACCCTGATAGACTCGGCTGCCGATCTGGGTACCGCCGTCAACCTGCTGCGCGCGGAAATGGACCTGCCGCCGCTTGGTATCGACCTGGTGCGCACCTACGTCGGTGACGGCGCCACCATGCTGGTGCGTCGCGCCCTTCCGGAAAATGCCTTTTCCGAACAGCGCCTCAAGCGTTTTCTGCAGCTGTATGAAGAACATCTGGTCGAAAAAACCACCCTCTATCCCGGGATCGACGAGGTTCTCATCAGTCTTCAGGGTAAAAACATGGCTGTCATAACCAACAAGCCGTTTAACCTGACCCTTCGGCTGTTGTACGAACTCGGCCTCACCGCTTTTTTCGGCTGTATCGTCGGCGCCGACGGCACACTGCCCAAAAAACCCGACCCGGCCCCGGTTTTTGCTGCGCTGCGAGACCTTGGCGCCGATGCCGGCAAAGCGGTGATGATCGGCGATCATCACACCGATCTGCGCGCGGGGCGCGCCGCCGGTGTCAAAACCTGCTTCTGCGCCTGGGGCATTGGCAACAGCGACGGCTACCCCTTCGATTACCTGGCTGAAACCCCCCGGGATCTGCTGCGCCTGTTTCCGGTCTGATTTTTTCACCGCTTTCCCGAATCGATCCCATCTCATGACCGACACCGCGCCTTTGTCCCTGCGGCAGATTTCCCGCTTTTTCTTCCCCTTGATGCTCAATGTGCAGTTAATGAGCTTCTCCCACAACATCATCAACATGGCCCTTGCACGCCAGCGAGATGCCGTGACGAACCTTGCCGCATTTGCCATCGCCCTCGCCCTGCACCTGTTTATCGCCTCGCCCGGATACCAGAACCATACCATCGCCCTGGCGCTTGTGCGGGGCAAACGCTCCCTGCGCAGCGTGTCTGTGTTCGTAATCGCCGCATCGGCGGCCATTTCCGTCATATTATCGATCGTCGCCTGGACCCCGGTCGGCCAGTTCGTTTTCGAAGAGCTCATCGGCGCCCCCAGGGAACTTGCCGCGGCAGCTCGTCCTATTATTGCAATTCTTGCATTTCTGCCGTTTTTCACCGGCCTGCGCGGGCTGTGCCAGGGCATCGTGATCCGCTCCCGCCGCACCGAACTGGTTTCCATCGCCACCGTGGTGCGCATCATCAGCCTGATCCTTTTTCTGATGCTGGCCGCCGGACATATCCGCGGACCGCAACTCGGAGCACTGGGCCTGCTGGTCTGCATTGCTACGGAAAGCCTTCTGATGCTGTGGTTCTGCCTGAAATGCGGACTCGGCCCCGAGACTTGCGATGCCGGGGAACACGGTATCCGCGCGACCTTCCGCTACAGCCTGCCGCTGGCATTCTCCTCGGCCATGCAGCAGGTCGTCCCCCTGCTGATCAGCGCCATCATCAGCCGCCTGCCCGATGCTACCCTGGCCCTTGCGGCCCTTGGTGTCATACGCGGCTTTATTTTTCTTTTGGCCGGCCCCATGCGCAACCTGCAGCAGGCCTGCCAGGCACTGGTGCGCAACAAACGGGATTACCACATGCTGATGCGCTTTTTCCGGAGGGTAGCCGCAGGCATGGCCCTTATCATGATCGCGGTGGCCTATCCGCTCAACCTGCCGGTGCTGGGATGGGCGATGGGGCTGGATGCCAGGCTGCGCAGCTATATTGCACTGCCTCTGGCCAGCTGCGCGCTGTTTCCCATACTGTACGGCGCCGTCAATCTATGGCGTGGCCTGTTTGCAAAGCAATATCGAACCGGCGTACTCGGCTGGGCCACCGTCGCCAAGGTCGGCTATCTCGCCCTGGTCTGGCCTTTGTCCACACTCAGCCCCCTGCCTGTTCCGGGGATTGCGCTGGCCGTGTTCCTGCTGTTATCCTGTGAATATTGTGAGGCATGGTACCTCAACCGTTGCCGTCGTCAGGCGGACATTTGATACCAGATCAAAGGGACTTGCGGCCTTTCAGGTCCGGGTTTCAAATGAAGCCGTTTTCTCGTTGCCCAAAGGCGCAGGATATCGTCCCATGCAAGACAAAAAACATCCTTGTCCCGACTGCCACTTCTGCCAATGGTGCTCTGACCTGCGCTGTGCCGCCTGCCTGGGAAAAGGCAGGCCACGACGTAAAAAACTTTCCATCAGCGAGCAGATTGCCCTTTTCGAGAAGGTCAACCACGAATGCAGCAGGCACGAAAACCCCGAAAGACAACCCTGCTGTTGCCATAAACCAACCTCTGCCAAAGAACCGGAAACCTGATTATGACCCCGCCCAGGGAAGTATCCCCTTTTATTATCTACGGCTTTTTTCTGACCGGCCTGATGTCCTCCATCTGTTTCCGCATACTGCCCATCGCCAATCAGCTGTGGCCCGGAAGCTTCCGGCCCATCTGGTATGTCGGTGTCATCGGCTACTGCCTGTTCTTCCTCTACCGCTACCGCATCACCCTCAAGCGCCGCCGCACCATTATCGGCATGAACCTGCTCGCCAAGCTCAAGGCCGGTGCCCTTGACAGCAACGATCGGGAAGCCATCCGCTATATTTTGTCGTCCCTGACCGTGAGCAAGGAAGGCCTTAACTATCTGATCATCTTCGTACTGTCAATCGCTGCCATCGCCGCCGACCTGGCCCTTGGCTAACCGGTGGCGTTCCCATGTCCGTAACGGCAAAAGGCCGATACAGGATCGGCCTTTTGCATAAAACACTGAAACCTCGTCCCGTCAAAATGCCGCATGGCAGCTTGCAGGATCGGGAAAAACCGTCAATTTCTGCCCAGCTCCCGCGACCGTTTCGCTGCTTTGGACACCGCCTTGATCAGGGCGGCCCGCAGACCCTTTTCCTCCAGTTCCTTGACCGCCGCAATGGTGGTGCCCCCCGGAGAACAGACCTGGTCGCGCAGCACCGCCGGGTGCTCACCACTCTCCTTCACCAGTTGTGCGGCGCCGAGCACCGTCTGGGTGGCCAGCGCCAGGGCCGTATCCATGGGCAACCCCTCCAATACGCCGCCCGCCGCCATGGCCTCGATCACCATATACACATAGGCCGGTCCGCTGCCGGACAAACCGGTCACGGCATCGAGCTGCGATTCGCTGACGACATGCACCGTTCCGACCCCTTCGAACAGGTGCAGGGCGATGGACAGGTCCTCCTTGCCGGCGTGCGCCCCGGAACACAATGCCGCGGCACCGGCACCGGCCAGGGCCGGAGTGTTGGGCATAACGCGCACCACCCGCGGCGCCCCCTGGAAATAGCCTTCCAACGCTGCGGTGGTCACTCCGGCCGCGATCGATACCAACAACTTGCTATCGTCGAAAGCCCCGGCGATGGCTGGAAGAGCCACCGGCACGATCTGGGGCTTGATAGCCAGAACAACCAGATCGCTCTGCCGCACTACTTCAACGCCATCGCTGCCGCAGATAACGCCGTAACGCTCGGTCAACTGGCGGGCGCGCGCTTCATTGGGTTCGGCCACCCGAATATTCCGTGCCGGGATCGCCGATTTGATCAGTCCCTTGATCAGAGCTTCGCCCATGTTGCCACCGCCGATAAAACCGATGTTGCCTAATTCCATCATCACGAGGAAATCCTTTCCCGCTGGTTGGTTTTTGTCCGGGCTTTATAAATGATCACTGGCTATGATCAGATCGAAAGCATCAATGTCGTACAAAGTAAATACGAAGTCTGGCCCCGGGTCAAGCCCGACAAGCTCCCGGCGGAAGCTCCGGATGCAAGCTAGCGGAAACGTTCGCGCATATAGATCACTGCCGGGCGCCCCTTGTAAATCCCGAAGCTGGCGCGAGCCGCCGGATCGTCATCGTGTGCGCCATCGCCATCCCAATCGTAACGCAACCAGGGCAACAGGGAAAGATCGGCCCGAACCTGAATATAACCATTGGAACCGGGAGCGCTGAAAGTCAACCCGGC
>NZ_JBFWJQ010000031.1:0-23617 GCF_050253115.1 Syntrophotalea sp. | reverse complement strand
GGCACGGCTGAACAGCTGAATCATCAGGTAATCGCCATAGCAGTCCACGGTAAGGCCAGGCAGAAAATCCCCTTCACCGTTGACCAGGCGCCAGGCGCTGGTATCGCCCAGGTCGAGATGGCGGCGCCGCAGATCGAGGGCCTGCCGGACCCGGCCCTGGATCCAGTCGGGAGTCAGGTCCATGGGAGAAAAATCCAGCACCCGCGCCACCACCCGGTCGTCGGGATCGAGCAGGGCAGTGGCCAGCTGCCGTCCCGTCTCGTCGGCAAGCTGGATGATTTGACCGGCGGGGGCCTTGGGCCATTGCCGGGTATAACGATCGGCAATCACCCAGGGATGGCCGAGCTGCAGCATCTGCGCCGTCTGGGGGCCAACGATGAAAGCGGATTTTTGCATGCGATCAGATCCTTTGACATAAGCCGGGTTTCCGGCTGGAAACGCCACTCAAAAAGCTTTATTCTAACCGCCATTGCCTTCTCAAGCCAGAAGGTTTTGCGATAGAGGTAGAATCGATGAACGAAACACCCAAAACCGCCGCAGAGTCGCATATCGAAACCCTTATGGAACATCTCGAACCCGGCTCCGATCGCTACCGGGTGCTCGATGTGGCCCGCCGCTTCAAATCGTCCTGGGTCGAACTTGGAGAAGAGCTTCTCAAGGTCAGCCAGGCGTCCCTGTACCGGAGTTGGGGCTATGATTCCTTTGAGGAATACTGTCAGAAGGAAATCCGTATCCGCAAACCAACAGCGCAGAAGCTGACCCAGGCATATCGCTTCATAAGCCGCGAAGAGCCCCACCTGCTGGCCGAGGGCTCCCCCCTGCAATCGGTACCTGACTACCGCAGCATCGATCTGCTGCGGCAGGCGCGCGAGGAGCAGTCTTTTTCCGAGGAAGACTACGCAACCTTGCGACAGACTGTCATCGAACAGGAACGCAGTCATCCGACGGCTGTCAAATGCTTCAAGAGCCTCGCCCCGCAGCCCCATTCCGACCGGATGCAACAGCAACGCCTGTTCAGGCAGGCCCTGTCGGCGGCACGCCGGCTGAACGCGGCGCTGGAGGAGATGGATGACATGCCGCCGGAACACCTGGATGTGCTGCGCGATATCGTTGCATGGCTCGATGCGGCGGCGCTCACGATGGAAGAGAACGGAGAGGAAAACTGATCCGGCGCTCATCCGGGAAAACACCCCGGGATGCACATTCCGCTACTTCCCAAAGCCTTGCCATTCATGCTATCCTCCCTGATCCATGTGGGCAGGCCTGTGGATGGCTTTCAACCGGGACAAGCTCCTGCAAGGGTGCTATAATCGATTCATTCCAGGAGAAATGAATGTCCAAGAATTTCAAGGATAAAGTCAGGGAGCAGTTCAGCCGCACGGCGGAAAGCTATGTGCAGAGTCCCGGATTCGCCCACGGTGAGGATCTGGAAGAGGCCGCGCGCCTGCTCAAGCCCACGCAGGATGACATTCTGCTCGACGTGGCCTGCGGCGGCGGCCACACGGCCCTGTTCTTTGCCCCCATGGTGCGCAGCGTCGTGGCCTCCGATCTGGCGATGCAGATGCTGAAGCGCGCGCAGGAATTCATCAGCGAAGACGGCGGCGTGGAAAATGTCACCTTCCGGGAAGCCGACGCCGAGGACCTGCCGTTTCCGGCCGGGGCGTTTACCTTGCTGACCTGCCGCATCGCCCCTCACCACTTCCCGGACGTGCCGCGCGCGCTGGCCGAATTCCACCGGGTACTGCGCCGCGGCGGCCGCATGGCCATCATCGATACGCTGCTGCCGGATGACCCGGAAATCGCCGAATTCATGCATGCCTACGAGCAGATGCGGGACCCCACCCATGTGCGCTCCTACTCCAGACAGGAATGGACGCAGATGGTGGAAGCCGCCGATTTTATCCTGCACGACATCAAGGTCCTGCCCAAGACCCACGATTTTCAGGAATGGGCGCGGCGCACCGGCCTCAACCGCGACCGGGTGCAGAAACTCAATAAGCTGTTTATCGAAGCATCCGCCAAAATCCAGGATTTTTTCCAGGTGGAAACCTTCGCCGGCGAGGTGGAGAGCTTTACCGACCAGAAAATCCTGATCCATGCCAGCCGCCCCGCCAAAAAACCCCACGTGCAGGCAACCAAACAGCAGGAAGCATAAAACCAGGGCCCCGAAGCTCACGCCACGGGGCCTTGTTGCATGCCGCCGACTCAAAAGCCACGCCTTCCTCAGCCCCCTAAAATTCGCCGTCCTGAACCCGGGTGCGCAGATAGCGACGGATATGATTATGAGCGCGGGGCGTGATGCACCACTCCAGCCATTTGGGCAACACTTTGGGATTCATGCCCCGCTCGATTTCAACCTGATCGCCGTCCATCAGCCGCGATTTGAGCTGCCGGGTCTGACCGTTGACGCGCGCCCGCCATGCGAACAGACCGACTTTTTCATGAATGGCAAAGGCAAAATCGAGGGCGCTGCTGCCGGCAGGCAGGGTGCAGATATCCCCCCTGGGGGTATAGACCTGGATCGTGGACGCCGCCAGGCGCAGGCTCTCGGTATCGAAGGCCGCCTCGCCTTCCAGCAGGGATTTCATCAGCTCCCGGAAGTTCTCCCTGCGGAATTCAAAACCTGGCGTCAATACCCCTGATTCGTTAAAACGGGCCAGCTTGTGAGTGGTGATTTCGACCCGCAGCCGGATTTCGCCAGCCTGAACGGTGGTTTTCAGGGCCTGATAGCCAAACGGAGACGGGATGGTGAGATGGTCGCGCAACTTGCCGGGAATGGCGTTGCAGAGTTCGTGCACGACACCCAGGGCCAGATAGGCATCCATGGTACGCGCCACATGGATCTCCAGGGTGTAGAGAGACGATATGCCGCGTCCCATGGTCCGGGTGGCGTCGATGGAAAAAGGCCGCCAGCGGTCCTTCATCGTCGGAGCGAGCCGGTAGTGCTCGAAGGCCTGGCGAAAACTGGCGCGAATTTTCCGCAACTGCGGTTCAACCTGAGTGCGCAGCACCTGCACGACCCGCCGATAGCGGTTGGCCCGGGCGGGGTAGAGGATGTTCAGGGAAAGGGCTTCCATGTGGGAAGCGACATACCCCATGCCGAGATGCCTGGCCAGGGGCACGTAGACAGCGCGGGTTTCCTTGGCGATAAGAGCCTGTTTGCTGGGATCGAGAGCGTAAATGGTCTGCAGATTGTCCATGCGGTCCCAGAATTTCAGGCACAGAACCCGCACATCCTCGATGGCCAGCAGCAACTGCTTGCGGTAGGTTTCGGTCTTGAGCGCCTCGCGACTTAGCTTTTCCGACGAAACCTTGGTCAGCCCATTGACGAGCCGTGCCACTTCCCCGCCAAAGGCTTCCTCCACCTCGGCAAGGGTCATGGGCGTATCTTCCACCACGTCGTGCAGGAGGGCGGCGATCACCGAGGAGAAATCCATCCAGTGACGCGCGGCCTCATGGGCCACCCGCAGCGGATGAATGAAAAAAGGCTCGCCGGATTTGCGATACTGCCCCTCGTGAGCTTTCGATGCGATGGCAATGGCGTGCTGAAAATCCACGATTCCCCGGTCGAGTTCCTCTTCGCTCAACCCGCCTCCGTAGTGGGTCACCAGAAGTTCGAGGATTTCGTTGACCATGCGTCGTTCTTTTTTCTTGTTTTCTGGCACACACCCTCCACGGCAGGTGGCCTTACGGCCTCGGCACAGACCGCCGGACCGGCGCGCTGACCGAAGATGTTTTTTGACTTCCGGACCAACCGGTTTACTGTTTAGGAAGATCCCTCGGCGATACCGCTTCCACCGAAAACTTCCATCTGAAAATTACGTTGTATCCATCCGGAGTTTCCGGATCAGCACTACCCCAAGGAGAACGCCATGACTCAGGAACACACGGAAAACATCCGCAAAAAGCTGCTGGCCCTGCGCGAGGAGCGACTGGATGCCTGTCGTCGCCAACACGCCGACGCCGCCGCCCTGCTCGATAATGGGGTTGCGGATACGGCGGATCAGGGGCTGACCGACAGTCTCCAGGACTACCTGCACCTGCTCGGCGACGCGGCGCGCGAGGAAGTGCTGGCCATCGATGACGCGCTGCAACGCCTGCGCGATGGCAGCTACGGCAGCTGTGAAAGCTGCGGCAAGGCCATCGAGCAGGCACGGCTGGATGTGCTGCCGTTTACCCGGCTGTGTCTGCAATGCCAGCGCCAGGCCGAATGCCAAAAAACCGCCAGGGCCGAAACGACCAGGGGCAAGCTCTGATCGGTGAATAGCCGCCGTGAATGGCACCTACCCCGGAGGCCAGGTCAGAATACGGCCGCCAAGCAGATGAAAATGAAGATGCCAGACGGTCTGACCGGCACCTTCATTGCAATTGTTGACAACGCGGAAGCCGCCCTCGGCAAAACCATGCTGTTCGGCCAGCCGGGCGGCCACCTGGTAGACATGACCGACAAGATCGTTGTCCTCCGCCGCAAGGTCCAGGGTGGTGCGAATATGCTTGCGCGGAATGATCAGGTAATGATGGGGAGCCTGCGGAGCGATATCCTGCAGCACCACCAACCGGTCGTCCTGATAAATGAACGTTCCCGGAATCTCACCGGCTATGATTTTACAGAAAAGACAGTTGTCCGCCATCGTTGTGTTTCTCCTCGCCACCGGCCGCAACCTTGAGCCCCTCGCCGCCCAGGGACAGCAGATGCCACCCCTCGCGCATGGCCCTTCGGCGCAAGCCTTCGTCATGACTGAATAAGATAACCTGCTGACCGGCCGTGTATTGCTCCAGAACCTTCAACGCCTGGCCGCGGCGTTTTTTGTCCAGATTGCCAAGCGGTTCATCGAGTAACAGCGGCAGGCGCAAGGGTTCGTCGCGCAGGCCGTTCAACGCCATGCAGGATGCCAGTTGCAGCAGCATCCGGGTGGCGCTGCCGAAACGCTCCTGGGACAGCCAGTTGCCATTCGGGCCGGGCAGTTGCAGCTGGTAATCCTCCGTAACCCGTACCTGCTCGATGGCGCCGCCGGTCAAGCCTGAGAGCAATCGGGCGAGCAGACTTGCGAAGGCATCCCTGTCGACAGAGGTCGGTTCGGCAAGAGCCTCGCGCAGCTGATCGCAGGCTGTCCGAAGAGTCTCCCTGCGCTGTTTGAGCTGTGTTTCCCGGAGCCGCAGTGCTTCGCCCCGGGCTTCGATGCGCGACCGGGCGTCGAGCAGTTCGTCAAGACCGGAAGGGTTTTGTTGAGCGGACGGAGGGTCCTCACTTTGTTGCGGGCAGGCTTCGGCGCTGACTGTGCCGGAGATTGCCGCACCGCTTGCCAAACACGCATCACCGGTACCATGGGTTTCGGCGGGACCGGAAGATGCGGCATCCGGATGGCCGGTTACGGCTGGCGCTGTATCGAGGCTGCGCAATTGTTCCAGCAATTGCTGATGGCGTGGAAGATTTTTCTGCAGACGCACCATGTCCACCGGCGACAGTGCAAAGCCGAGCTGCTCAAGGCGTTCGTTCAGGACGTTGAGCTGTTCCTGGAGTTCACCTACCCCTTGTTCCAGGGCGTCAATCTGCCGGTCGCTCTGCCGTCCGGCTTCGCGAACCTGCAAACACTTCCGGAAGTGCCAGCCGACCACCGCCGCGGTTGCCAGCAGGCCGCTGCCGGCAGCCAGCCATCCCGATTGCAGCCGCGCCCAGAACAGCGCCGCGGCCCAGACCCCCGCGAGCTGAATCCCCGGTCCTTTCCGGGATGGCATGCGGCAGCGGCGGCGCTCCTCCTGACGCGCGCCAAGGGCGCGTTTCTGCTCCGCCATCGCCTGACGCAATTCCCCGTGAGCAATCAGCAACTCGGAAAGCTCGCATGGCATGTGCCGGGGCAAACCGGTTTTTGCCAGTTCAGCCTCCAGGGCGGCACGCTGATCGTTCAGGTCGCCTTGAACTCCGTGCTCCGCAAGAAGCGGCGTAGCATCCGTCTGGCTGAAAGCCTCCGCGGAGCGCGAACAATCCGTGGCCACCTCGCCTTGCGTCACGATGTCCTGGTCCGACACCGTTTCGCCACCTTCCCGCGCGGCCTCGCTGTTCTGAAGACCCCGGATAGTGTCCTGCAGGGCAAACCATTCCTGTTCGAGTTCGCCCAACTGCCGGGCGATAACCTCCAGCTGTCCGTCTCCGGCGCAGGGCAATCCCCAGGGATTGGCGCTGGAAAGCGCCAGGTATTCGGCCTGCAGGTCTTTCAGGCGCTCCTGCATGGCGCCCGCACCCCCATCAGACAGACAAATCTCCAGATGGTCCGTCGGCAGGCCGCCAACCCCGTTAAAGGTGTCCCGATACAACATCGCTTCGAGAAATTCACGCTGACACAGTCCCAGGCCGTCCCGCAGGCAAGCCAGATAGGCTGCCCGATCCGCCACGGCGTCCGCAGCCTCCGGAAAACCGCAGAACTTCTGTTGCAGCTCGCTGTCCAGAGTCCCTTCGAACCACTGCACCTTGCCGGACACAAAATCCCGAGTCACCCTGATGCGCCGTTCGCCAGACGTCAGAACCACTGCCGCCCGGCACATTCCGGGACGCTCCCAGGGCATGATTCGCGCCACATCGGGGGAACCGAACAGCACCGACGGGACCGCCTGCGCCAGAGTGGATTTGCCGGATTCATTGGGGCCTGACACCAGGTTCATGCCGGGTGCGAAATCAATGGCTTCATCCACAAAGCATCCGAAGGCCTGCAGTTCAAGCCGCAGCAGCATCATAAGGCGTCTCCATGCGAGGATTGCAGGCGAATCCGGATTGCCCGCAGCACGGCTTCCGGTCGCCGTGGTTCGATTCCGGCGTGGCCCGCTTTTCGGGATCCCACCCTGCGCAGCAGCCGGCCGGCCGGCTGGTCATCGCATCTGCCGGTCGCAGGTTCTTGCCACGCGTGAAAACCATATCCGAAATGCAGATCGGCAGTGTACGAAATACGTATCATATCCATCGTGTCGGCAGGATGAAAAGGTCAAATCGCGACAGCTTAAACGGGGCGGTGGCGGTGCCCACCTTCCCGGCGCTTGTCCCACCATCCGCGATCGGCTCGGGCGCCAAGCGCTTCGCCGGTGATGATCAGGGTCAAATCAGCCCGCCCCTGCGGCCCCCAAAAGGGACCATGCTGCGCCTTGCCGGCGATATCGTCAAGCGTGCCGATCAGCAGGCGCTGCCCCGGCAAACTGACCCTGTGAACCAGTGCCACGGGCTGATTGCAGCCATAACCGCTACGCAGCCGTGCGACAAGCTCCGCCAGAGGGTAATGATTCATGTAGATCAGCAGCGTCACGCCCGGCCGTGCCACATCCTCCAGGGACGGCGCCCCGGGACTTTCGGCCAGTGCCCGCGTTGAAACCAGGATCGTGCGGGTGCAGGAACCGGACAGGTTCAGGGTCCTTTTCAGAAGGGCCGATGCGGCATTGGCGACGCCGACGCCGGGTACCACCTCGGCCCTGTCGCCAAGCGCTTCGATCAACGCCTGAAATGGCGAAAAAAAAGTCAGATCCCCCGGCTGCAGGAAAACCACATCGCCTTCTGTCAGCAGCATATCGAGCCGCGCCAAAAGATCGTCAAAACCAAAATCAAAGGGATCGAAAACCGGCCGGTCGCCGATCAGGCCTGCAAAGGTTTGATCCAGGGGCGGGAAAGTAAACACCGCCCGGCAGCGTTTCAGAAGGGCCGCCCCTCGCAGGGTGAGCAACATCGGATCGCCGGGTCCGGCGCCGACAAAACAGACACGGTTCACGCGTCTGCCCCCTTGCGCAGATAAATCAGAAACTCGCGATTGCCCTTGGGTCCCAGAATGGGGCTTTCCGTTATCCCCAGCACCTGGCAGTCAAGGGTTTCGGCCAACTGCGCAATACGCTCGACCACCGCCTGATGCTGGCCTGCATCCCGGACCACCCCCCCCTTGCCGACCGCGCCCCGTCCGACCTCGAACTGGGGTTTGATCAGGGCCACCACCTCGGCCCGATCGGCCAACAGCGCCAGGGTCGCGGGCAACACCTTGTCCAGGGATATGAACGAGGCATCTATCACCGCCAGGACAGGCCGTTCGGACAGGGCCTCGGGCCGCAAATGCCGGATATTGGTGCGCTCCAGATTGATGACACGGCTGTCCTGGCGCAGCGACCAGGCCAGTTGTCCATAGCCGACATCCACCGCATACACCCGCAGTGCACCGCGCTGCAGAAGGCAGTCGGTAAACCCGCCGGTGGATGCACCGACATCCATGGCGACCTTGTCCGACACATCGATGGCAAACGTCTCCAAGGCTTTTTCGAGTTTGAGTCCGCCGCGGGACACATACGGGATGTCCTCACCTTTGAGGCGCAGGGACACATCTGTGGATACCTGGGCGCCGGCCTTGTCGACGGTGTGGTGATCCACCACAACCTGGCCGGCAAGAATCAGGGCTCGTGCGCGTTCGCGGGATTGCGCCATGCCGCGCACCACCAGCAGCTTGTCAAGACGTTCCTTCTGGCCCGTGTTCTTCCCCATTTCGTCTCCCGATTCCATTTTATCCGCAGGTATCACAGGGTAGCATAGCCCCCTGTGACGGGCAACCGTTTTGCCGGATCCCCGGTGCCGGCCGCCGCTTCCCGCACATCCCTCGCGGGGACCGCCCGCGGCCCCATTTTTGCATCCCTGTCCCGGGTGGCCGTCACGCCCCGGTCCCGACACACCCTGAATATTCGCAGTCTGAGAAACCGGCCCGCGCGCCTGGCTTGCTGTTTTGCCGAAAGACCTGAAGTCTTGACCGTCACGGTCACTTTTGTGGAGGTACCTGCAATGACAATGCGATATCGCGCCCCCCTTCCGGCAAAAACCCGATGCCCCTCGACATCCTTAGCCCCAAGGGGCAACCGGCCGACAATCCTGGCCGTTGTGCTGCTGGCATGCATGATCGCCCTTGGCACCGCACCGCTGCCCTGCCAGGCAGGCGGCCCCTTGAAAGTCGCTTTTTTGTACAACAGCCCGGTCGGCGACGGTGGATGGAATCATGCCCATGAACTGGCCCGCCTGAAGCTCGGCCGCGCCTTCCCCTCCGTCAAAACCCTGGCACTGGCCAGTGTTTCGCGGGAAGATGCACCCGATGTCATGGAAAACCTGATCCGGCAGGGGGTCAGGGCCCTGTTTGCGACGGACGCCGGATTTTCCGCGGCGGCGGCCCGCCTGGCCGGCCAACATCCCGAGATCATGTTTTTTGTGTGCGGCGGCCGCTACCGCGCCCCCAACGTCATCAGCTATGGCGGGAAAATACACCAGCCGGCCTATCTTTCCGGCATCCTCGCCGCCAGCATGTCGGTCAGACAGCGTCTCGGTTTTCTTGGGGAAGCGGCCGATCCTGCCGCGGTACGCGCCCTTAACGCCTTTGTCCTCGGCGCCCGCTCGGTACGGCCCGCCATCGCCGTGGAGGCCGCCTGGTGCGACGGCCCTCCCGAGCAGGCCGCCCGCCTCGTCAGAAAATTCTCAGGCAACGGCGTGGACGTGTACTTCAACGGCATCCGCCACGCTTCTCCGATGCAGGTCGCCATGGACCACGGCATGTTCGCCATTGGCTACGCCACCGACCTGTCCCGGTACGCCTCGGAGCGGCTACTGACCTCCGCCATTTATGACTGGTCGGTTTTTTATGCCGAAGCAATTCGCGCCCTGCAAGCCGGAACCCTCCCCCCCGGTTCCAGATACCAGGGACTGGAAACCGGCGTCACCGCTCTGGGCACCATCAGTCCGCTGGTGCCGGTGAAAGTGGTGCAGCAGGTCAAAGCCCGGGAAAAAGCCCTCAAGGAAGGCCGCCTGCAGGTATTTTCCGGTCCCATCCACGATGCCTCCGGCCAGCTTCGTGTTGCCAGGGGCACAAGTGCGAGCGAGACTCAGCTCGACGTTATGGACTGGCTGCTGCCCGGCATCCGCATCATCGCACCCACAAGGCTCGAATCCAGCGACAGGATCAGGGTTTTCATCGTCCAGAGCTACGGTAACGATGATGTCTGTGGCATCCCGCAGGAAATCGGGATAAGGGAGGTTCTGCGGCACCGTTTTGGAAAGCGGCTTGATGTCCGCGTCCACTACATGAACACCAAGACCGTCAACAGCAGCCCCGGGCGCATGCGCACCGAAGCCGCACGGGTTTTGAAAAAGATCCGCGCCTTTGCCCCGCAACTGGTCTTTACGCTGGACGATAACGCGTTTCGGGAAGTGGGGCTGCAACTGGTCGGGCAACCGTTTCCCGTGGTGTTTTCCGGCTTGAACGGGCAGCCTCGGGATTACCACCGCGCCGTTCCCTTCCTGGACCGGCAGGGCCTGCCGGTGCGCAATGTCACCGGGGTTTACGAAAAGCTGCATCTGCAGGCGGCCCTGAATGTCATGCGGGAAGCGATGCCGGATCTTCGCCACGTCGTAGCCCTGCTTGACCGGACTCCGACCGGCCAGGCGATTCGCAAACAGCTGCAGATCGAAATGCGCGGTGCCGCAAACGGCATCCGGCTGAGCATACGCAGCGTCGCCACCATGCAGGAATACCTTCGGGAGATCCACGCGATCAACGCCAGTCCGGAAGTGCAGGCGGTGTATCCGCTGGTGCTGAGCATCAAGAATAAAAACAACCAGAGTATCGGCCCTCACGAAACCCTGCGCACCTACCTGCGCCACTGTCGCAAGCCAGGCATTCCCCTGAATTTTTCCTTTGCGCAACTCGGGCTGTTCGGCGGCGCCTCCGTTGATTTCGCCGCCATGGGGCAACAGGCCGGCAACATGGGCGTCAAACTGCTGCAACACCACGACATCCGAACCCTGCCCATCGAATCGGCCGAGCGCTCCGTCATCACCTTTAACACCCGGCGGGCCGCCATGCTGGGCATCGAAATCCCGCACACGCTGCTGACAAGCGCGGAACTCTATACCAGCATGCCGCTGCTGAAAACATCCGGTTCTGCTTCCGCGGGAGCCAAGGGAACACCATGCAAAAAATAGTTTTTCGCAAATCCCTGACCTGCAAACTGCTGCTGGCCATCCTGCCGATGCCGATGCTGATTACCCTGATAGGGTTTCTGATCTTCGGTCGCGTAACGACCAATCATATTCTGCAGAACGGGCATACCAAGCTGCAGCAACTGGAACAGATTCACCGTGGGCTGTTCATCGCCCAGCTGGACAACTTCCGTGAGCAAAGCCTGCGCATCGCATCCGACAACCAGCTCATTATTCCGCTGAAGCTGGATGTTTCCTTCCAGCTCAAGGCCTATCTCGACCTGCTGCGCGAACAGAACGACCTTGCCTGCCTCGCGGTTTTCACCCCCGAGGCGGTGCCGGTAGCCGCCATCGGACAACTGCCGCAGCACAATCCGGATCGCCTGGCCAGCTATCTGAACCGGGCCATTACCCGCGAGCCTCTTGCCTTTTTCTCCGACATGGCGGACAAGGGAAAACCTTCCCGGCTGGCGATGATGACCTACACGCCGATCCTTTCGGGAACCCGGGTCATCGGCGTTCTGTTTACGGGCAAAACCCTGCGACTGGGACCAGCCTTCACCAACAGCCTGCTGGTCGGTTTCGGCACGGTGCAATCCCGCAGCAACGACTCGGAGTTTTTGCTGCCGCTGGTCCAAAGCGCCCGGACGCGGTCCTTCGGGGGATTGGTCCGGTCGGACAATCCGGCCGTTTTCGCGAGCAAAATGGCCTTGCCGTTCCATGATGAGAAGAACTGTTTCCTGCTTACCGGACTTGACCTGAGCCGTGACCTCACTGCCAATCGGCGCCTGCTGCTGTACGGCATGGGCAGCAGCGCCATCGTCCTGGTATTGGTCGTATTCTACGCCTTGCTGCTGAGCCGCCGTCTGACGCGGCCATTGCGGCAGATCGTGCATATCGCGCAACGCATGCCGGCCGAGCTGCAAACCATTGCCTGGCCGGCGGCAACGGATGATGAGATCGGCATCCTCAACGGCTCCCTGCAGAGCATGACCGCGCAGCTGAAATCGACCATCGACCAGTTGCAGCAGGCCCAGCAACGGGCCGAGGAGGCCAATCGCGCCAAATCCCAGTTCCTGGTCAACATGAGCCATGAAATCCGCACCCCCATGAACGGGGTTATGGGCATGACGGAACTGTTGCTGGACAGTCCCCTGGCGGACAATCAGAAACAGATCGCCGAATCCATTGCCCAGTCCGGCCGGGCATTGCTGCACATCATCAACGACATCCTCGATTTCAGCAGACTGGAAGCCGGAAAACTGCAATTTGAAACCATCCCTTTCGATATCTGCCGGCTCATCGAGGATGCCGTCGGCCTGTTTGCCGTCAAGGCCCAGGCCAAAGGACTGGAACTGGTTCTGGACATTGCCGGTGAGCTGCCTCCGGTGCTGGTGGGCGACCCGGGCCGTTTGCGCCAGGTGCTGGTGAATCTGCTCAGCAACGCGGTCAAATTCACCGACCGGGGCTATATCCTGATCACGCTGAAATGCCGACCGGGCCACGACGGGACAACCCTCATTCACATCGATGTGCGCGACTCCGGCATCGGCATCCCGGCAGAGCATATCCCCCGCCTGTTTCAACCCTTCTCGCAGGCCGATGGCTCCACCACACGCAAATACGGCGGCAGCGGTCTCGGACTGTCGATCTGCCGCGATCTGATCGGGCATATGGGCGGGCACATCGCTGTCCGCAGCGAGCCGGGCCATGGCTCGCATTTCTGGTTTGAACTGTCTCTGCCCAAAGATCCTGCCGGTCGAACCGGCATGCTCGCCGGGATTTCGGAATTCCGGAAAAAACGGGCGCTGGTGATCGATTCCCATCCGCTGGTCCGCCGCAGCATCAAACGCCAGCTGCGCCGTTGGGGACTGGCCTGCATTACCGCGTCGAATGGCCGCCAGGGGCTGGAATTGCTGACCATGCAGAATTTCCATTTCGTACTGACCAACGCGACCTTGCCCGATTTTTCGGGGGAAGAACTGATGCGCCGCATGGCCTCGCTGGCATCCGTGCCGCCGCCACAGGTCATCATCCTGAAACCGGCCGGATACCCTTGCCCCGCATTCGATGGTGACGGCATAAGGTTCATCGGTGATATCAGCAAACCGGTACGTCCTTCCGAACTGCTGCTGAACCTGACCACGCCCCCTGCCCGGCCGTCGGCGGCGCCCGAGGAAAACACGGATCCGGTTTCTTGCGGCCGCCCGGAAAAGACCCGGCCGCCCCGGGCCCGAATATTGCTGGCCGAGGACAATGAAGTCAACCGGCAGGTGGCTGTCGGCATGCTCGAAAAATATGGCTGCGCGGTAGATACCGTCGGCGACGGGACGAAAGCCCTGCAGGGTTTCAAGACCGGCAACTACGATCTGGTTTTCATGGATTGCCAGATGCCGGATATGGACGGCTATCAGGCCACGCAGATGATACGGCAATGGGAAAAACGAAACCGCCCGGCGGCTACACCGATCATCGCCATGACGGCCCATACTCAAAGCGGCGATCGGGAGAAGTGCCTCGCCGCAGGCATGGACGATTACCTTGGAAAACCCTTCACGCTGCTCCAGGTCGGGGCCATGCTGAACCGGTGGCTGAGCATCCTCGACCATCGGCGCAGTTCCGGTGATGAAACCGTGGATGGATCCTTTTCGCTGGAACCCGGGCAGGACCGGCAATCGCCCCCGCCTACGGTTGCCATCGACCGGACCAGGCTCGACACCATCAAATCCCTGGAGGGGCAGCAGCAGCCGGGGTTGCTCGCCCGGGTTATCCAGATCTACCTGAAGGAATCGCCCAGGGTTTTGCAAAACATGGAACAGGCCCTGCAGAACGGCCACATGCGCATGGTTTTCCAACTGGCCCACACCCTCAAATCGAGCAGTGCCAATCTTGGTGCCCTGTCCCTGGCCGATCTGTGCCGCAAAATGGAAGGCGCTGGAGACCTGCCGCCCAGCCAGCGCGATCGGTTGATGGCATCCATCCAGAACGAGTATAATCGCGTTCAATTCGCCCTGATCCAGGAAGGAGGCCAGGGATGACAGCGGAAAACCTGAACCATGCCGCGATGATCCAGATCGTGGATGATGACTGCAGCATGCGCCTGCTGGCCCGCGCCACCCTCGAGCAGGCCGGGTTTTTGGTTATCGAAGCCGAAGATGGCGCCAGAGGTTTGGCCCAGTTCCGCAGCATGCGCCCCGACCTGATGCTGCTGGACGTGGTAATGCCCGGCATGGACGGGTTTTCCGTGTGTCGAACGCTGCGCGGCCTGCCGGAATACCAGGACATCCCGATCATCATGCTGACCGGGCTGGAAGATGCCAACCTCATCCAGAAAGCCTTTGATGCCGGCGCCACCGATTTTATCTGCAAACCGATCAACTGGCTGCTGCTGCGTTACCGGGTCATGCACATATTACGCACCGCCCGTCTGCATGAAGACCTCAAGGCCAGCCGCAGTCGCCTGTCCCTGGCCCAGCGTATTGCCAAACTCGGGCACTGGCAGCTGGACTTCGATTCGGGGCGTTTTACCTGCAGCAGGGATCTTCGCAACCTGCTCGGGATCGAGGATAAAGCCCGCCTCTCAAGTCCCGAAGATCTGTTGCAGACCGTTCATCCCGATGACCTGCCCCAGGTGCGGGAAACCCTGGAGCAGGCTATCGCTTTGCGCCAGCCCTACCAGGTCCGCTATCGCATCATGGCAGGGGAAGAGGAGCGCCATATCAGCAGCCAGGGCGAAATCGAAAAAACCGATGCCCGCCGGCCCCGCGCCATCACCGCCATCGTACAGGATGTTTCCGATCTCCAGCAGGCCGAACAGAAAATATTCGGTCTGGCCCACTTCGACACTTTGACCGGCCTGGCCAAACGCCGGTTTTTCATCGACACCCTGGACGCGGCCATCGATTCCGCGCGGCACAACCATGCAAAGCTGGCCGTGCTGCTGCTCGACCTGGACCGTTTCAAACGCATCAACGAGTCCTTCGGCCACATGATCGGCGATCAGGTGCTGCTGACCATCGCCAAACGCATTCGCCAATGCCTGCAGCAATGCGACATTCTGCTCCCGGGCAATACGCTCTGCGATTATTGCATAGCCCGCTTCAGCGGCAATGAATTTGCCATTCTGCTGCCCGAAGTGCTTGACGAGGAACAGGTCAGCCAGATCGCGCGGCTCCTCATAAAAGCCATCGCCCAACCCTTCAGCTTCGGCCATTGCGAGGTCTTGCTCACTACCAGTATCGGCATCTGCCTGTTTCCCGAAGGCGCCGACAGCCAGGAAGACCTGATCCGCCACGCCAACATTGCCATGCAGGATGCCAAAACCCGGGGCCGCGACACGTTCCGCAAATATCATCCCGCCATGGATGAGCCGATCCAGGACCACCTGATTCTTGAAAACGATCTTCGCAAAGCGCTTAAAAACGACGAATTCGTCCTCCACCTTCAGCCACAGGTCGACATGCGCAGCGGCCGGATTTTCGGGGCCGAGGCGCTGATCCGCTGGAAGCATCCCCAGCAGGGCCTGAAGCCCCCCGGGTCCTTTCTGCCGGTCGCCATTGAATCGAACCTGATCATCGACATCGACCGCTGGGTTTTGGGCCAGGCCTGCGATCTGATCGCCCGCTGGCGGACCGCGGGCCTGGGCGACCTGCGACTGTCGGTAAATGTTTCGGGGCAACTGTTCGCCCATGACAACATTGCCGATCTTGTCGCAGAACTGATCCTGCAAAGTGGTATCCGCCCCTGCCAGCTGGAAATCGAACTGACCGAAAACACCATCATGCAGAATAACCTGAAAACCGTCAGCCACCTGAGCCGCCTCAAAAACCTGGGGGTGCAGATCGCCATCGATGATTTCGGCACCGGCTACTCCTCCCTCAGCTATCTGCGGAATTTTCCCATCGACACATTGAAAATCGACCGATCCTTTATCCGCGATCTGACCGAAGCCCCCAGCGCCATCGCCATCACCCGGGCGATCATCGCTCTCGGTGAAAGCCTTGGCCTGACCATCATCTGCGAAGGGATCGAAACGCCTCACCAGAAAGAGATGCTCATGGATCTGGGCTGCCACCACGCCCAGGGTTACCTGTTTGGCCGGCCGGACACCCTCGAAAGTTTCACCCGGCGTCTGCAACGCCAGCAACAGCAGCCGGCGCCTTTCGCATAAGCGGCCGCCATCGGACGCCAGCAAGACCCGAAAGCTTCTTTATCGACTATACTTTACTTAGAAGAGAGTCTCGGGAGCAACCCATCGTCATTTACCAACCGGGGATAGCGGCCCATGCCGGAAAAAATACTGCTCGCCCGAAAAGTCACCCCGACCACCGACCGCCTCTACCGCATGCTGCGGGAAAAAGGTTATTTTATCCTCAATGCCTCGGATCTTGACGAAACCCTTCACGCCCTGCGTGAGCGTCCGGACCTGCTGATGTTCGATACCGAAATTGCCGAGAAACCGAGGCCGGAGCAGTGGCCGCCGATGATCCGTTTTTTCCGTGAACATCCCTTGCCCTGCCTGCTCTTTTCCTCCAACGGGCGCCATCCGATTCCCGTCAAGCCGCTGGCTCCCTGGACCACCGACAGCCTGCGGCATCCCGTCGATATTCGGGAGGTGGAGTACAAAGTCGCCAGTCAGCTGAACCTCCGCAGGTTGACCTACGAGCGGGATCTCGCCCAGCGGCTGCTGCTGCAAAAGCAGAAGGAACTGGACGAAAACCGCCGCTCCGCCGCGCAAATCCAGCGTGCCCTGCTGCCGACAGGGCAGCCCGCCAAGGCAAACCTCGATTGCGCCTGGAGCTTTATCCCCTGTGAAAAAATCGGCGGAGACCTGTTCAATATCATCCCGTTGACGGACGAATTCCTGCTGATCTATCTGCTTGACGTGAGCGGCCATGGCGTTTCTGCCGCGATGGTCACCGTCTCGGTTTTCCAGAGCCTCTCCCCAAGCAGCGGCAGGTTGTTCAAAAATCCGGACACGGCGGGACGCGGCCGCCAATGCCTGTCGCCCTCCGCGATTCTTGCCCAACTCGAGAGGGAATACCCTTTCGAAAGGTTCGGCAAGTTCTTCACCATCTCCTGTCTGTTGCTGCACACTCCGAGCGGCCGCCTCCGATACAGTTCCGCGGGACATCCGCCGCCGGTGTGTATCCGCCGTGCCGGATCTCTGGAGTTGCTGGCCAGCGGCGGATCGATCATTGGCGCTGGAGCCCGGGTTCCCTTCGAGGAGGGGGAAATCATCCTTGAACGGGGAGACCGGGTGTTCCTGTATTCCGACGGCATCATCGAACATGCCGATGCCCAGGGGGACATGTTCGGACCGCAGCGTCTTTACCGCAAGCTGCAGCAGCAGAGCAAACGCCAACTCGCCGCGGCCTGCGACCAGATTATCGAAACACTGCGCACCTTTGGCCAGAAAACACCTTTCAGAGACGATGTGACCCTGCTCGGCATCGAATTCGGCGGTACCGGAAAACCCTGAGCCGCTGCCCTGTCTCGCGATCCGCGGCACTGCCGGGTCTTGACAAGACACCGCCCATTGGGCATATTGCTGGACCATTCTGTCAGCCGGCCACAGACCTTACCATCGGGAGAGAAAAAATGATCGGGACCCCACTGAAAAAATCCGCCACCAGGTTGCTGATGCTCGGATGCGGCGAACTGGGCAAGGAAGTCGTCATCGAAGCCCAGCGGTTCGGCATCGAAACCATTGCCGTGGACCGCTACGCCGACGCGCCCGCCATGCAGGTGGCGCATCGCAGCCATGTCGCCAACATGCTTGACCGCGAAGCGCTGGAACGCATCATCAAGCAGGAAGCCCCGGATCTCATCGTCCCTGAAATCGAAGCCATCGACACCGCTTTTCTGCTGGAGCTGGAGCAGCAGGGATACCGCATCATACCGACGGCGCGGGCCACCAACCTGACCATGAACCGCGAGGGCATCCGCCGCCTCGCCGCCGAGGAGCTTGAACTGCCGACGGCGTGCTACCGTTTTGCATCCAGCTACGAGGAATTTCGCCAGGGGATCGAGGACATCGGCCTGCCCTGCGTAGTAAAGCCGATCATGAGTTCATCCGGTAAAGGCCAGAGCACAGTCAAATCCGCCGACGACATCGATAAAGCCTGGGACTATGCCCGGCAGGGAGCGCGCGGCGCCGGCGAACGGGTCATCATCGAAGCCTTTATCGCTTTCGATTACGAAATCACCCTGCTGACCGTGCGCCACATCGACGGCACCAGCTACTGCCCCCCCATCGGCCATCGCCAGGAGGGCGGCGACTATCAGGAATCGTGGCAGCCGATGCCGATGACGGACAAGGCCCTGGCCGAGGCCCAGCGACAGGCGCGGGTCATCACCGAAGCCCTGGGCGGCGCTGGCATTTTCGGCGTGGAATTTTTCATTCAGGGCGATCGGGTGTTTTTCAGCGAAGTGTCGCCCCGCCCCCACGACACCGGCATGGTCACCATGGTGACACAGAACATGTCCGAATTCGAACTGCACGTGCGGGCCATTCTCGGGTTACCGATCCCGGCCATTGAACTGCTTTCTCCCGGCGCTTCCCATGTGGTCCTCGCGTCGGACCGCCAGAACGATATCCGTTTTTCCGGGGTGGAGGACGCCCTGCGCGTGCCGGGCAGCAAAGTACGCCTGTTCGGCAAACCCGACAGCCGCCCCGGACGCCGCATGGGCGTCGCCCTGGTGGTTGCCGACAGCGTCGATAGCGCCCGCCAGTTGGCGAAGGAAGCCGCTGCCAGAATCAAGGTTGAGCCGGCCGAATAACTTTTCGAAACCAGTTTTTACCTGACAAGGGGCCGGAGTCGTAACAACGCCGGCCCCTCACCCCTCACCCCATGCCCCCGTGACGAATCGCCGTTTACCTGCACAATCAAGATAACATGCGACAACGGAGCGGCGTCAAGAAGGACACGCAGGTGGCAATCATTCGGGTGATGTTGTAAAAGCATCCGGAACTGGCCGGTTATGCGGCATACAGCCATTGCGACCGGATCCACCTGCGGTGCAACTGGGGCGACTTCGCCCGCCTGCGGCATCTGCCCGGCGAGAATCGCTGGAAAATGGATTTTTATCTGAACCGCGAGCGCTGGCGTCGTTACGATTTTACCGGAACGCTGGAGGAGTGCCTGGAGCTGCTGAACGAAGCGCCGCACTATCTTTTCTGGGAAGGATAAAGAGCAGGCAGGATAAAATCAGGCGAAACAAAGGCGCGTCACACACTGACGCGCCCTTGCTTCGCCCTTAGTGGATAGTCAGGTCCCCTGTCAGGGTTTCTGGCCGGTGATGCGGAACAGGGCTTCGAGATATTTCTCGGAAGTCTTCAGAACGATATCGTCGGGCAAAGCGGGTGCGGGGGCCTGCTTGTTCCAATCGAGGGTTTCCAGGTAATCACGCAGGAACTGTTTGTCGAAGCTCGGCTGCGCTCCCCCCATGCGGTAGGCATCCTTCGGCCAGAAACGCGAGGAATCCGGGGTCAGGGCCTCGTCGATCCACAGCAGCTTCCCATCCCGCAGGCCGAATTCGAACTTGGTATCGGCCACGATAATGCCTTTGTCGGCCATCAGGCCGCGGGCGCGGCGGTAGATGGCCAGCGCCACGTCGCGGGCCTGAGCAGCGACGTCGGCGCCGCAAAGCTCGGCTGCCTGTGCAAAAGAGATATTCTCATCGTGGGCACCCAGTTCGGCTTTGGTCGAAGGGGTGAAGAGCGGCTCGGGCAGTTGCTGGCTTTCGACCATACCGGCGGGCAGATCGATGCCGCAAACGGTGCCCTGACGGCAGTATTCCTTCCAGCCCGAACCGGCCAGATACCCTCGAACGATGCATTCGACAGGCAAAGGCTGCGCTTTACGCACCAGCATGCTGCGCCCTTCGAGCTGATCCCTGTAGGGGCGGGTTTCAGCGGGGAAATCGTTCACGTCGGCCGATACCAGATGGTTCGGGACCAGATCGGCGAAGGTTTCGAACCAGAATCTGGAGATCTGGGTCAGAACAAAGCCTTTATAGGGAATTCCCTCGTTCATCACCACATCAAATGCCGAAATACGGTCACTGGTCACGATCATCAGGTGTTCGCCCAGATCGTAGATATCGCGTACCTTGCCCTGATTGACCCTCTTCAGGCCGGGGAAATTCGTCTGTAAAACAACCGGTATCATAGTGCTTTCTCACCTTCCAGAATGCTTTGCAAGGCCGGTTCGACCTTGATGTTCGCTTCACTTTTGAGTTTCTCAAGAAGCTCGCCGAGCATGCTTTCCTGCTTGCTCGCCAGTACCGAAGTCCGCAGTTCGTCGCGCATCTGTTCGGTCAACTTGGAGGGATCAGCCTCCACCCGGTTCGTCAGGGAAACGACAACGAACCGGCCGTCGAGGTTGAAAACACGATCGGCCGCCGGTTTTTTCAGTGTCAGGCCGAAGGCTGTACGGGCCAGTTCCTCGGAGTTGCCAAGACTCGGAACGAAATTGCCATAGGAACGTGGAAACAGCCCGGTTTCACCCATTTCAAGGGATTGTCCGCGAGCGAGATCCGACAGTTTTTTGCCGGCCTTCAGCTCTTTCAGCATGGCTTCCGCGGCCTGTCGGGCCAACCCGACACTTTCCTGCCGGCGATAGGCCCTTTCCACCTCGCCGCGCACCTCATCGAGGGCCGGCACAAAACTGGCGCGTCGCTCCTTCACGACAAATACGATGGCGCTGCCATCCCGCACCACGGGTCGCGACAATTCGTCTGCCTTCTGGGCAAAAGCCGCCGCCGTCAGTTCTTGGTCGTTGCCCAGCCCGTCGATGGCATCGCCGCGCCCAAACAACCCGGTTTCCCGGATCCGCAGGCCGTTCGCCTGAGCCACGGCATCGAGGTCACCGCTCTGCCGCTGGGCGCTGTAGGCCAGCATGGCCTTGTCCAGCGCCATCTGGCGGGCAAGATCCTGCCGCAAGCTGTCGCGCACTTCATCCCGCACATCGTCCAGCGGCTTGACGCCGGCCTCGATGCGGCCTTCGCACTTGATGATGTGAAAACCAAGGGGCGTCTCGACGACGCCGCTGATTTCACCAGGAGCCAGGGTAAACGCTACACTTTCAAACTCGGGCACCATGGTGCCGTGGGTGAAATAACCGAGATCCCCGCCTTTTACGGCGCTGGCGGCGTCATCCGAATGCAGCCGGGCCAGCTCGGCGAAATTCTTGCCGGCACGGGCCTTTTCAAGCACCTGCTCGGCAAGTGCGCGCTTTTTCCGGCGGCCGTCCTCATCCAGAGCGGGCGTGGTGCGAAACAGAATATGCGAAGCCTTGACCTGTTCGGCCACCCAGTAGCGGTCCTTGTGCCGTTCGTAGTAATTGCGGACGGCATCCTCCTGAAGGGTCACGTCACCGATATATTTTTCCGGGGAGAAGACAACATAGCGCAGGGCAGCCTTTTCGGGCTTGCGAAACTCTTCCCGATGTTCGGAAAAATAGGACTTGAGCAGGTCATCATTGACGGCGACCTTGTTTTCGAATCCGCCGGGGGAGAATTTTACGAAACCCAGGGCGATCTTTTCATTCCGGTTGCGATACTCGGTTTCAATATCCTGATCGGTAACCGCGGCCTCCTGCCGAATGACATCCATGACCTTCGACAACAGCAACTGCTCGCGCATGCTGCGCTCGAATGTCCGCGGGTCCAGATGCTGATAGGCCAGAACCTGCTGATAAAGAGTCCTGTCGAACTGGCCATCTTTCTGGAATGCGGGAATTTCGGCAATGGCCTGCCGCAGCTCGGCTTTGCCCACTTCAAGGTCCCGCCGATCGGCTTCCTGCAGCAACAGCAGCCGGTTGACCAGCATGTCATGGGTCTGAGCGTTGAGTCCCAGCTGTTTTTCGATCTCCGGCGGCAGGCTGCGGCCGAAGCGCTGCTCCATCTGCTGGCGAAGGTTCTGGTAGGCCATCTGATATTCCGCATAGCTGACGGCGTCGCCATTGACATGCAGGACGGCATTGCTGTCCCCGCCAGGTCCGCTGTCACCCTTGCCCCAGACCAGGAAAATCGTTCCAACAAATGCGGCAATGATCGTCCAGAAAACGATTTTGACGAGCACTGAACGCTGCTTTTTGCGTATCAGGTCAAGCATCTCGGCGGGCTCCTTTGCGTAAAGTTTCACATAAGAAAAAATAAGGGGAAATGTTAGTCAATCGGCCTCGGAATTGCAACTGATTTCTGCCTTTTGGACCTTGAAATAAGGTCGGCTTTTTGCTAGTGTTAAGCTCATTTTTTCAGGCACCTGCCTGGCCGTCCCCATGTCGGGGACGGGCGAAAGGAGAAACCCGCCATCATGTTCAATCTTTTCGATTCCATCCTCGGCTTGTTCTCAAATGACCTGGCGATAGACCTTGGCACCGCCAACACCCTGGTTTACCTCAAGGGCAAAGGTATCGTGGTCAGCGAACCTTCCGTGGTCGCGGTACAGAAAGACAGCATGGGACAGAAGAAAGTCCTGGCCGTCGGCATGGAAGCCAAAAAGATGCTCGGCCGGACGCCGGGCAGCATCGTCGCCATCCGTCCCATGAAAGACGGCGTCATCGCGGACTTCGATATAACCGAAGAGATGCTGAGATATTTTATCCGCAAAGTACACAACCGCAAGACACTGGTAAGGCCGCGCATCGTCATCTGCGTCCCTTCCGGCATCACCCAAGTGGAAAAGCGCGCCGTCAAGGAGTCGGCGGAGTCCGCCGGGGCGCGTGAAGTCTACCTTATCGAGGAGCCGATGGCGGCCGCCATCGGTGCCGGCCTGCCCATCACCGAAGCGTCGGGCAACATGATCGTCGATATCGGCGGCGGTACCACCGAAGTGGCGGTCATCTCCCTGGCCGGGGTGGTCTACGCCAAGAGCGTGAGGGTCGGCGGCGACAAACTGGACGAAGCCATCGTGCAGCATCTGAAGCGTAAATACAATATGCTCATCGGGGAACGCACCGCCGAACAGATCAAGATAGAGATCGGCAGCGCCTACCCGGAAGACGAAATACGCACCATGGAAGTCAAGGGACGCGATCTGGTGTCTGGCATCCCCAAAACCCTGGAAATCGATTCCAGGGAAATCCGCGAAGCCCTTACCGAAACGGTCAACGCTATCGTCGAGGCAGTGCGCATCGCCCTGGAACGCACGCCACCGGAACTGGCGGCGGACATCGTCGACAAGGGTATCGTGCTTGCCGGCGGCGGTGCCTACCTGCGCAATCTCGACATGTTGCTGCGGGATGAAACCGGACTTCCGGTGGTCATCGCTGAAGACCCCCTGTCCTGCGTCGCCCTCGGTTCGGGCAAGGTGCTGGACGAACTCGACCTGCTGCGGCGCGTCACCGTCACCTCCTGAAAAACGGTGCCGGGACACGCCACATAGCATTTCCGGCAAAAGAGGGCCATGCGCCCTCTTTTGCATTGCGATACAGGGTTTTTCATGCTGGAGCTGCTCCGAAAATACCGCTCTCCCCTGCTGGTCGTCTTTCTGATCATCTTTGCTCTGCTGGTCTATTCTTCACGCCTGCGCAAACAGCCGGAAACCACCTTGTTTGAAAAAACCATCCTGCAACTCGCCAGTCCCCTGCAACGCGTGTTCGACTTCTCAACGGCAAGACTGGGCGACATCTGGAGCCA
>NZ_JBFWJQ010000030.1:0-24843 GCF_050253115.1 Syntrophotalea sp. | reverse complement strand
AGGAGAAAGCCCATGAAGGACCATCGCCTGACGAGCACCCCGTTGCTGGCCGTGACCGCCTGCCTGTTGTGGTCCACCGCCTTCGTCGGCGTCAAAACCGGCCTGCAATATGCCGGCCCGCTGGCCTTTGCCGGCATCCGTTTCATGCTGTCGGGCCTGCTACTGGTGCCGTTGTGGTGGCTGCACCGGCCGACACTTCGCGACACCTTGCGGCACCTGCGACTGATCGCATGGATAGCATTTTTTCAGACCTTTACCCTTTATGGCCTGTTTTATATCGGCATGACCCTGGTCCCCGGCGCCCTGGCGGCCATGGTCATTGGCGCATCGCCTTTGGTGGCCGCCGTTCTTGCCCACTTCCTGATGACCGGCGACCGCATGAACCGGGCCAAAACCTGCAGCATCCTGCTGGGATTGGCCGGGGTTGCGATACTGAGCCTGAGCCGCTTGCCATGGCGTTCCGCCACCGGCCTGATGGAACTGGCGGGCATCGCCATCCTGCTGCTTTCCAACACCGCTGGGGCCATGGGCAATATTCTGGTGGCACGTCACACAACCAGCCTGCACCCCCTGTTTCTCAACTCGGCGCAACTGTTCATTGGCGGATTCGCCCTGTGGTGCCTGTCCCGCCCGCTGGAAGGCGCGCTGCCGGCCACCCTGCCCTGGCCCTTCTGGGTATCGCTGGCGTGGCTTGCCTTCCTTTCGGCGGCCGCCTTTTCATTGTGGTTCACCCTGCTGCGCCGACCCGGCGTCAAGGTATCCGAACTCAATTTGTGGAAATTCCTGATTCCGGTCTGCGGCGCCCTGCTCAGCTGGCTGCTGCTGCCCGGAGAATCGCCAGGTTTGTGGCCCGTGGCTGGCATGGCCTGCATCGCCAGCGCCATCATCATGTATAATTTACCGGCATTTCGCCCCCCGTCGCCTTACACAAACCGGCACTGATCCGCCCTCGTTGCCGCCTTCAATCGAGGCTCCGGCAACGAATTAGTGATTGATCTTTAAACGCTGTTCCGCTAGCTTTTATGCTTTATTCCGTCATCCTTTCCAACTGTGCAAACCTGTTGCAATGGAGTACATCATGAGCCGTACCCTGAAAGACATACCGCTGCCCGACAGCAAAGGCTATTTTGGCGAATATGGCGGCAGCTTCATCCCCGAGCAGCTGCAGAAAGTCATGGATGAGATTACCGAAGCCTATCTGCAGATCCAGCAGGATCCTTCCTTTGTTGAAGAATTGCAGTCTCTTTACCGGCATTATGTGGGAAGACCCAGTCCGCTGTTTTATGCCCGCAACCTGTCCCGCAAGATCGGCGGCGCACGGATTTTCCTGAAACGGGAAGACCTCAACCATACCGGCGCCCACAAAATCAACCATTGTCTCGGCGAAGCCCTGCTGGCCAAGCGCATGGGCAAACAGATCCTTATCGCCGAAACCGGGGCCGGTCAGCACGGTGTGGCCCTGGCCACCGCCGCGGCGCTGGTGGGCCTTGAATGCCATATATACATGGGCGAGGTCGATATCGCCAAGGAGCGGCCCAATGTCACGCGCATGAAAATCCTGGGCGCCAGGGTGGTGCCGGTAACGCGCGGCACCCGCACCCTCAAGGATGCCGTCGATGCGGCCTTCGAGGCCTATCTCGAAGATCCGGTCCGGCAGATCTACGCTATCGGCTCGGTGGTCGGCCCCCACCCTTTTCCGATGATGGTACGGGATTTTCAGCAGATCGTCGGCATCGAAGCCCGTCAGCAGTTTCTGGAACAAACCGGCGCCCTGCCGGACAACCTGGTGGCCTGCGTCGGCGGCGGCTCCAACGCCATCGGCCTGTTCACCGCCTTTCTCGACGACCAGGACGTGGCCATCTTCGGGGTCGAGCCATCCGGCCGAAGCCTGAACGACGGCGACCACGCCGCCACCCTGTCCCTGGGGAAACCCGGCGTCATGCACGGTTTCCGCTCCTATATGCTGCAGGACGAAAACGGCGCACCGCTGCCGGTATACTCCGTGGCCAGCGGTCTGGATTATCCCGGCGTCGGCCCCCAGCACAGCCTCCTCAAGGACCTCAAACGGGTCAACTACGTAACCGCAGGTGACAAGGACACCATCGACGCGTTTTTCGAGCTTTCCCGGGTGGAGGGCATCATCCCGGCTCTGGAAAGCTGCCACGCCGTGGCGTACGCCATGAAACTCGCCGCCACCCTGCCTTCCGAACAGACCATCCTGGTCAATCTGTCCGGGCGCGGCGACAAGGATATCGATTTCGTAATGGAAAACTACGGCCGCGATTACGGCTGCGAATAACCCCTGATAAAGCGAGAGTCAACCGTTCATGCCAGACTGGCCCATGTGGCCTGTCCCCGGCCGGGCATCCAGAAGGGAGCCGAGCATGCAGCAGAAAATCCGCGAAATTGCCTCGCGCGTGCGGGAGTTGCGCGAATTGTCCGAAATATCCGTCGAGCAGATGGCGGAAAGCCTCAATCTGCCAATTTTAACCTATCAGCGCTACGAAAACGGCAGCGAGGACATCCCCGCCAGCATCCTTTACAAGATCGCAACCGATCTGCAGGTCGACATGGGTTTGCTGCTGACCGGCGACATGCCGCGCATGCATATCTTTACCGTGACCCGCAAGGACAAGGGGGTGGCGGTCGAACGTCGCAGCCAGTACAGCTACCAGAGCCTGGCCGCCAATTTCGTCCACAAAAAGGCCGAACCGTTCCTGGTCAGTGTCGAGCCCCGGCCGGACGGCAGCAAGCCACAAAAAAACACCCATCCCGGCCAGGAATTCAATCTGGTGCTGGAAGGCCGGATCAAGATCCATATCCATCACAACGAAGTCGAACTGGAAGCCGGAGATTCGATTTACTTCGACGCCAATTATGAACACGCCATGGAGGCCCTGGATGGTCGCCCGGCGAAGTTTCTGGCCATCATCCTGTAATTTCGGCGCGCAGTCTTCTGGCCCTGGCCACCAGCCGTGCCGTTCTGAGGAGGAACCATGTCTTGTCTTCTGGACCGGTTCGTCAACCGGACCGAATTTAATTCCTACGAGGATTTCCGGGACCATCTGTCCATCCGCATCCCGGAGAATTTCAACTTCGCCTACGACGTGGTCGACGTCTATGCCGCCGAGCAACCGCACAAACGGGCCCTGGTATGGTGTGACGACCATGGCAATGACCGCACCTTCACCTTCGCCGACCTGAAACACTACAGTGACAAGGCCGCCAATCTGTTCCGCGGTTACGGCATCCAAAAAGGCGACCATGTGATGCTGATTCTCAAGGGCCGCTTCGAGTTCTGGTTCTGTTTGCTGGGGCTGCACAAGATCGGCGCCATCGCCACCCCCGCCACCCACATGCTCACCGCCAAGGACATCAAATACCGCGTGGAGGTGGCCTCCATCCCCATGATCGTGAGCGTCGCCGACGACGGCCTTGTGGAGCATATCGAGGAAGGCCAGCGGCAGACCGGCGGCAGAATCCGGCACAAACTGCTGCTGGGAGAACCGCGGGAAGGCTGGATCGATTTCCAGAACGAACTTGAAAGGGCGCCCTCGGAATTCCGGCAACCCGAAAAAGAGCTGGATACCTGCAACGAGGATGTTTGCCTGGCCTATTTTTCCTCCGGCACCACCGGCTACCCGAAACTGATCCATCACGACATGGTCTACCCGCTGGCGCATATCCTGACCGCCAGGTACTGGCAGAACAACATGGACGACGGCCTGCATTACACGGTGGCCGACACCGGATGGGCCAAGGTGGTGTGGGGCAAAATCTACGGCCAGTGGCTGTGCGGCAGCGCGGTGTTCGTCTACGACTACGACAGGTTCAACGCCGCATCGATGGCGGCCATGGCCGCCCGCTACGGGGTCACCACCTTTTGCGCGCCGCCGACCATCTACCGCTTCCTCATCAAGGAAGATCTGTCACAGTACGATTTTTCCGGCCTGAAATACTGCGTGGTCGCCGGTGAACCCCTCAATCCGGAAGTCTACGAGCGGTTTCTCAAGTACACCGGGCTCAAGCTCATGGAAGCCTACGGCCAGACAGAGCTGGTGGTCACTATCGCCACCTGGCCCTGGATGGAGCCCAAACCGGGGTCCATGGGCAAACCCTGTCCCCTCTACGATATCGATCTGCTCAATGCCGACGGCCGCCCCTGCGACGTGGGTGAGGAGGGCGAAATCGTTATCGGCACCAAAGCCGGCAGGCCTCTGGGGCTTTTCCCGGGATACTACCGGGACGAGGCCAAAACCGCCGAGGTCTGGTACGACGGCTACTATCACACCGGCGATATGGCCTGGCGGGACGAGGACGGCTACTACTGGTTTGTCGGCCGCGCCGACGATGTCATCAAAAGCAGCGGCTATCGCATCGGCCCCTTCGAAGTCGAAAGCGCCCTGATGGAACATCCCGCGGTGCTGGAGTGCGCCATTACCGGGGTGCCGGACCCGGACCGGGGCCAGGTGGTCAAGGCGACCATCGTGCTGAGCAAAGGCTACGCGGCCGGCGACGCGCTGATCGAAGAACTGCAGAGCCACGTCAAAAACGTCACCGCGCCCTACAAATACCCGCGCATCATCGAATTCGTCCCGGAGCTGCCCAAAACCATCAGCGGCAAGATCCGTCGGGTCGAAATCCGCGAAAAGGACGACGGCAAAATCTGAAGATTCCCAGAATTCACCCACAAATGCGGCCGGGGCCCTCATGCGTTGAAGGCCCCGGCCCGTCGAATTCAATCCAGCGGATAACCGTGAACATCATCCTTTTTTCAAACGATCCATGGTCATTTCCCGCATACGTGGTTTGTGCAGCTTGCCACTGCCGGTTTTGGGGAATTCATCCACGATCCAGATATGCCGGGGCACCTTGAAATGGGCCAGGCCGGCCTTGCAATAGCTCCTGAGTTCTTCTTCGCCTCGGTTCCTGCCTCGACGGCGCTCAGTAAATCGACCAGCGGCGCGTCGCCATGGCTTTGCGCAGAACGGACAGAGCCATATCGACAGCAATATCGCGCGGCAAACGCCCCTCCTGCCGGACCCGGCGCAGCATCTGCTCGGTGTTGGCGCGAACTTTCTCCGCCACCACGTCGAACACCAGACCCTTCCAGCCGCCGTGATATTCAAGCGCCCCACAGATCACGCCACCGGCATTGGCGATAAAATCGGGCAGACACAGAACGCCGCGCTCATGCAAGGTTTTTTCCGCCGCGGCGGTTACGGGGATATTGGCACCCTGGGCAACGAGTCGGGTGCGCAACCGGTCGACATTGGCTTCGTTGATCACATCGGGGCGTGCCGCCGGGATCCAGACCTCGCACTCGAGTTCGATGACCGCGTCCCGGTCCAGTTTCTGGCCCTTGGGGTAATCGACAACACTCTTGCCCAGATTCTTCAGATCCATCAGGGCACCGACATCGATCCCCTGCGGATCGTACAAGGTCCCCCTGGAATCCGCGGCCCCGACCAGCACGGCGCCCGTCCCACTTAGAAAACGGGCAGCATGCTGTCCCACGGCGCCGAACCCCTGCACCACGACCCGCGCGCCAGACAGCTCGAAACCCGCTACCGGCGCCGCGACTTCCACCGCATGCCGCACGCCCCACCCCGTCGCGCCGATCTTGTCAAGGGGGATGCCGCCAAGGGATTCGGGCAAACCCACGGCCCGGCCAATTTCATCCCGGATCCAGCCCATGCAGGTTTCATCGGTGCCCATATCCGGGCCGAAGATATAGTCCTGGCAATCGCGCAAGGCGCAAGCCATGGCACGAATAAGGCATTCCTTGTCCCGCGCCGGCATTTTCGGATCACCATAAAGCACCGACTTGCCGCCACCGTGGGCCAGCCCGGCAGCGGCATTTTTAAGGGTCATGGCCCGTGCCAGACGGAAACATTCTCCGACATTTACATCCGGCGCCATGCGCAGACCGCCAATGGCGGGGCCAACAGCGACATTGTCGATTACCAGCACGCCCTTCAGGGCAATGCGCGGTTCGTAGATGTAGATGATCCTGGCGGGACCGTATGTGTCAGCATAAGTAAAAGCATCCAGCATGGCAGTATCCTCCCTGATCGCCATCAAAGTCTGAAATGGCAGCAACTTTTCCCGTTTTTATCCGTAAAAGGCTTGTTGTCAGAATGCAAAACACAGCGCATCCATCCGTGGTTTGCAGATGGACACTTTCTAGAATTGTCGCCGTCAGGGACGAAATGTCAAACCGGAGCGGTAAGCCGGCCGGTCGCGTGATGTTCTGAAAAAAAATCAGGAAGGGGTCTGCGGCAACCTGCGAATCACCGCCAGGCAGAGGATGTCCATGCCGGCAGCTGGCCGAAGACAATATCGAACAGCGGCACCGCAAGGCCGTAGGTAAGCAGCGTGATCAGCACGATGCCGATAAGGTTGAGGGCCAAGCCGCTCTTGATCATCTGCGGCATGGTCACGCTGCCCGAGCCGAAAACAATGGCGTTGGGCGGCGTTGCGACCGGCAGCATGAAGGCACAGGATGCCGCCAGGGCGGCGGGCACCAGTAGCAGCAGGGGGTTTTCGCCCAACCCCAAAGCCACGGCGCTGAGCACCGGCATGGACATGGCGGCGGTGGCGGTGTTGGAAGTCAGTTCGGTGAGGAAAATAATCAATACGGTAACGGCCAGCACCAGAATCAGCAGCGGCGCATTGCTGAGCAGTTCGATGCGGCCCGCCAGCCAGCCCGACAGGCCGGTCTTTTCGAACCCGTTGGCCAGGGACAGGCCACCGCCAAACAACAGCAGCATGCCCCATGGCAGACGGCCAGCCCATTCCCAATTCATGGCGAACTCGCCACGCCGGCCTACGGGAATCACAAACAGCAGCAAGCCGCCGGTCATGCCGATCACCGCATCGCTGATCATGGATGGCGCCGGCCAGAAACCGGCCACCGTTTCCCGCAAAATCCAGGCGGCGGCGGTACAGCCGAATACCACGGCGGTGACGATCTCCCCGGCATCCATCGGGCCGAGGCGGCGCAGTTCCGCCTGAATCAGATGGCGGCCGCCGGGAACCTGCTCAAGCCGCATGGGATTGGCAAAACGGGTCAACCAGACCCAGCACACCGCCAGCATCACGATCGACAGGGGCACGCCGACCATCATCCAGCGGGCAAAGGTTATCTCGTAGCCGTAGGCATGCTTCAGGTATCCGGCCAGCACCGTGTTCGGCGGCGTGCCGATCAGGGTGGCGATGCCGCCGATGGAGCAGGCGTAGGCGATGCCGAGCATCAGATTGGCACCGAAAGCGAATTTCCCCGGAGAAAAATCGATCTCCGCATCATTTCCCGTGCGCCGCCCCTCGGCAATCACATGCTGGATGACCGCCATGCCGATGGGCATCATCATCAGCGCCGTTACCGTATTGGAAACAAAGGCGGACAGTCCGGCGCTGGCCACCATGAACCCGAGCACCAGCCGGTCCGGGGCGAACCCGAAGCAGCTCACCACCAGCAGCGCGATGCGCCGGTGCAGATTCCAGCGCTGCATGCTCAGGGCGATCAGAAATCCGCCCATGAACAGAAAAATCAGTTCGCTGGCATAGGGAGCCGCAGCCTCCTTCATCGGCAGCAATCCGCACAGAGGCATGAGCACCAGCGGCAATAGCGCGGTGGCTGGAATCGGAATCGCCTCGCACATCCACCAGGTCGCCATCAGCAGAGCGATAGCCGCCATTTTGCGGGCCTCTGGCGAAAGGCTGACAGTCTCGGGCAGCAGCAGCATCAACGCGAACAAAACCGGCCCGCATACCAGACCGAACAGTCGCCGGCCTCCCCAGCGCGCCGTGCCAAAACCGTCAGGCGTATCGCCCTGTGCCGCGGAAGTTTCCCCAGACTGTACCTGAATCGCCTCTTCTTTATCCATCCCGCATCCCTGCCCCATGCGCGCCTGCCATCCATTGCCAACGGCTCATCCGAACGGGTCTCGAAAACATTTATAGCATAACATCCTGAATCAGCCACGGCCACCGGCGACTGCAGGCAGGTCGCCCGCAGGCCAGTTTCAATGCAGCGGCAGGGACATGCCTCTGATGCCGGCGGGACGTCCCGGCTGGATCGTATGGTAGTTATCGAAAAACAATATTTTTTAGGGCGGCCTGCCGTGACACGGCCGGCAAAAACGCAAAATCAAATGACCATGGAATTCATATTTTTCTCCCGCTTGCAGGCATTAAAAAACGGAGCCGGAATATGCCGGCTCCGCAAATATGCTTATCCTGCTTGCGTCCACCACTCAGTGCTGACCGCAACCCCGGCAACCGTTGCTGCCGTCACCACAGTGGGAAGCGGCCTGAGGCGCCTCGGCCTGCAATCCGGTTTCGACCACTTCGATATCAAATATCAGGGTCTTGCCGGCCATCGCATGATTGGCATCCAGCTTCACGGCTTCTTCAGTAATTTCAACAACCACGGCCGGCACCGGACGGCCGCTCTGATCGCGCAGATGAAAGCGCTTGCCGATCTCGATCTCAAGATTCTCGGGAACGTTGGCTTTGGGGACGGCAATGACCAGATCGTCCCGGTATTCGCCGTAGCCGTCCTTGGCCTCAATCGTGACAGTGGTTTTATCGCCTTGTTTAAGCCCCACCACGGCATCGTCAAACCCTTTGATGAGTTGTCCGGAACCGACAGTGAATTTGAGGGGCGCGCGCCCTTCGGAAGAGTCAAACACCTGGCCGTCTTCGAAACGCCCGGTGTAGTTAACGCTGATGGTATCTCCAGTCTGGATGATTTCCGCCATTTTTCCTCGTCTCCTTGGTCTGATGGTCGAGAAATGCCCCCACAGCATGCGGCAGCATTGTATCTCCCATTGCGAAATGCCCGCCTCTTGCGTTTCCGCTCAGAAGCGGCCGGGTAAAACAGGCTACGATGCGAACAGTTCCGTCGGCCTGAGGCCGGTAGCCACGATTTCTATATCGAACGTCAGGGTTTTTCCCGCCAGGGGGTGGTTGCCGTCGAGGCGGATGAGTTCCCTGGTAATTTTGGTGACGGTAGCCGTCATCGCCTTGCCCCCCTGCAGAGGCAGTTTCAACTGCATGCCAGGCACAATATTCAGGCGGGCCGGAACACTGCTACGGGGAATACTGATGACACACTCCTCGTTACGCGCTCCGTAAGCCTGGTCCGGCGCGAGAATTACGCGAGTACGCTCACCGGCTCGCAAACCAAGCACCGCCGCATCGAAACCCCGCATGACGGCGCCGGAACCGACCACATAAGTAAAGGGCCCGCGCCCGTCGGTGGTGTCGAAGACTTCGCCATTCTGGTCGCGGCCGGTATACCGCACCCGGATTACATCACCGTCCTTGATTGGATCAGCCATTTATCATCACTCCTTATCGAAATACGGGGCGTCCGAAGCGCAACATGCCCGCCAGCCACGCCGCAACGCCTTCAGCGCGCGGCCGAAATCCCCCTGCATGCGCAGCAGCTCAGGCAGCAAGGACGGCTGCCGTACCAGGCGAGCCGCAATCCATAACAGCCGGGGACGGCCCTGCTCATCCACCAGATGCAGCAACGCCGGGGGCACCGAGCGCCGTGCATCGTCGCAGACCGCTCGCAACACAAAAAACGGTTTACCCGCAACGGTCGCGACATTGGCGACGGCGGCGCTTTCCATATCGACTGCCAGCGCCTCGCTGCAAGCTTGCCAGGAGGCTTTCCGCCGGGTGGTCAGCAGCGGTTCGCTGGTGGTCAGGACAAGTCCGCAACGGGCCTCATTACCGAGGCTGGAAACAAGCCACGCACACAGCTGTCGATCCGCCGGCCATAGACAACCGGCCTCATCGGTAACGCCTCTGGCAGCGATCAGATCGCCGCTGGCCAGCCCGGAGTCCAGTCCGCCGGAAACTCCGGCAATACCAAGACGGGTCACGCCCTGTTCAACCAGAAAAGCGGCGGCGGCCGCCGCCCGCTGGTGACCGATCCCGCAGCACGCCCAGGTGGTCTTCACGGATGACGGTCCGCGGCTTTCGAAGATGGCAAAACCACCGCGCCTTATCCACCGCTGCCTGCCGAGAAGGGCTCTGGCCTCGGCGGGCAGAGCCACCACCATGCCGAGATGACGGTCCGCATCAGCGCAACGTGAAGCCACCCATGCCTCCACTCCCGAAAATAACGACGCCCCTCAAAGGGGCATCAATTGCCGGCGCCACGCAGAAAAACCCCCAATGCCTTGAGCGGATGCAGCGCCGCATCCACCACCGCACTTGGCTCGAATCCGCAGTGTACCATACAATCGGCGCAGCGCGCATCCCCTGCCGTTCCGTAGCTTTCCCAGTCGGTATCCTGCATCAGTTCACGGAAACTGCCAACGTAGCCGTCGTTGAGAAGATAACAGGGGCGCTGCCAACCGAAAATGTTGGCGGCAGGCGTTCCCCAGGGGGAACAGGCGTACTGCTGCCCGCCCGCCAGAAAATCGAGGTACAGGCTGCTGTGATTGAAGCGCCAGCCGCGTTTGCGGGCCTGCGGCAGCAGGGCGCGGAACAGCTTGCAGCTGCCCTCGCGACCGAGGAAATTATCCTGTTCCTCGGCACTTTCATAATTGAAAGCCGGCGCCACCGTCATGCCTTCGACGCCCAGGGACATGAGAAAATCAAACAGGGCCGCCGCGCTTTCCGGGGTCTCGTCGCCAAAAAAGGTCGTGTTGGTTGTCACCCGGTAGCCATCGGCGACCAGTCGCCGAATGGCCTGCACCGCCTGATCGAAGACGCCATTGCGATTGACCAGGGTATCGTGCTTGTCCCGCAGACCGTCCAGGTGAACATTGAAGGTGAGGTAGGGCGACGGCTCGAAATCCGCCAGCCGCTTTTCCACCAACAATGCATTGGTGCAAAGATACACAAAACGTTTACGGGCGATCAGTTCCCGGGCGATCAAATGGATGTCCGGATGCATGAGCGGTTCACCCCCGGGCAGGGAAACGATGGGGGCACCGCACTCTTCGGCCCTGGCCACGCACTCCTCAACGGTCATGCGGCGGTTCATGATCTCCGGCGGATGGGAAATTTTTCCGCAGCCTTTGCAGCGCAAATTGCACTGAAACAGCGGCTCAAGCATCAACACCAGGGGAAAACGGCGGTTGCCTTTGGCCAACTGCCTGCAAATATAGCCCCCGATACGGGCTTTCTGGATAAAAGGAACACCCAAAGCAGATCTCCTTGAGACATGAATTCTGGCCGGCGCTCGGCCATCCGGAAATTCGGACGCCGGTGGACCTGGCCCGATGGTCGCGCGGTCGATATCGCGACGGCAAAACACAGCGACGCAGGACATCCCCGTTCCGAGCAACCGGACAGGTATCCTGCGTCAGCCAGAGACACTGAGATTTACATCGATCACTCTTCCTGCAAAGCCTCACACATGCGCCCTTGCAGCTCCAGTCCCCGCTCCCACGGACCGCTGGAGCTTTCGCCTGGAATCAGGCCCTTCCAGAAACGCTGCAACTGACGGCAGGCATCGGCAGGACGCCCCTCCGTGAGCAGTGCGTCGACAAGCCCCAGGCGATTTTCGGACTGATCGGGAGCCAATTCCACGGCCTGTTCGTAGTAGTCGACGGCCAGCGCGGGATCCCCGATGCTCACCGGGAAAGCCGGCGCCTGCAGGTAAAGGTCCCCGAGCATGCGGGCTGGACCGGCCTCGTCAAGCGCCGGGTTGAGCTTCAGGGCGGCCAGCGCCTCCCTCTCGATGACCGGCACCAGCGCCAGGGCCTTCAGGGGATTGCGCTGTGCCTCCAGGCCGGACAGGTAAGCGAGCAGATAATGCGCTTCGGCGCTTTTGGGCAAAGCGTCGACAGCTTGTTGGGCGAGTCGTCGCCCGGCTTCGGCGGTTTTAAGATCTCCCTGCCCCTGCTCCACCAAAAAAGCATGGCAGGCAGCGCCGCTCAGGGCCGCATCGGCATCCCGGGGGGCAGCAAGACGCCAGGCTTCGGCGTCCGCCATATCGCAGTCCTGCCAGAGGTCAAAAGCTCCGGGTCGGGCCGCGGACGCATCGATACTCCGTTGCGGCGCTGTGGATGGGCCCGACGCGCAACCGGAAAGCACGCATACTACCCCAAACAGCATCGGAATCACAAGCTTCATAGGCCTTTTCCCTTCAACGTTTTCAGACGTGCATCGGGCGGGCCGAAACCGTCGGTCTGCAACAATTTCAGCAGATCGGCCGCGGCGGGATCCTGTTTCATGGACTGCAATACCTTGTAAAGCCTGGCATGCAGTTTGCCCGGCGGTCCAAAGCTCACCACGGCCGGCGTCGGAAGCGCATCGGAAGCCGCAATGACCTTGAGCCTGGAAGACTGGGGCAGAGCCTGGATTGCATCGAACTGGGGTTTGTCCAGAATCACCCCGGCCCCCTTGCCCCGGGACAGGTTTCGCAGGGAACTCAGCGGGCGAAAGGTCCCCTTGAGAGCGAAGGGCATTCCCCCGACAGGGCGCCGGAACATCAGGCGCGCCGCGACCTGTGGCTGAAACAGCATCGTGCCCTCGACGCTCCCGTTTACGGCACGCCAGTCATCCGGCCCGTCCTGGACCACCATCAACCGCCAGACATCGCTGTCGGCGCCGCCGGGCCTGGTTGCGGCCAGCGGCACCAGGCAACCTGCACCGTGGTAAGTCAGGAAATAGCCCAGAGATACGATCCCCCAGCGTGGCTGGTGCGTGGCGAGAAAAGCCGAAGCCGCCGAGGCTTCGTTGAAGTAGTGCCCCCTGACGGTGACCGAACTGCCAAGCTTGTCCCGCAGGTAGGCGGCCAATGCATCCATGACCGGTTGCGCATCCTGCGACGAACCGGGTTGCCCGGGCTGTATCACCACAAAGTCGAAGGGTTCGGCACCCTGCGCATAACCGACGACGGCGATTACCAACAGCATTGCGATCAGCAATTTTCGCATCGAAATCACGACTCCTTGTCCAGGGACTGCCCGTAGCGGAAAAGCTTGAGCGCCGCCGGCAGAACCAGCAGGCAACTCAGCATCCCGGTCAGCGAACCGAGCACCATGACCCAGCCCAGGCTGGCCAGGCCACGGTGATGGGCGAACAGCAACCCGCCGAAACCGATCATGGTGGTGGTGAAGCTCAGCGCCACCGCCGTCGGCGTCGTGGTGGAAAACAGACAGCCGTTGCGCAATTCCTGCCAGCGTGCAAGACAATGCACCCCGCCGTCAACCCCGACGGCTATCAGAATGGGGATGGCGAAAAAGTTGGCCAGATTGAAATCCAGCCCCAGCCATCCCATCAGCGACAGCAACCAGATCATGCCGACCGACAGCGGCAGGAGGGCCAGCAGCACATAGCGCAGGGAACGACCACTGATCCAGAGCAGCACGCTGACCAGTGCCAGCGTTACAATGGCGGCGGACAGAAATGTCCTTTTCATCAACTGTGCGGATTCATAAACACTGACAGGCACGCCGGTAATCCGCTGGTCGATGCTGCGCAAGTCCCGGATGAAAGTCTTCAGGTTGGCGAACTTCCAGATATCGTGGCGCGGCGTGATCTTGAGTTGCATGCTACCGTCACGACCGATAAACAAGGATCGCAAAAACGCTGGCAGAGTATCGATTGTCACCGGACCCGCCGCCAGCCACGCCTGCAGCTGCCCGATACCGTCCCTGACGTCGGCCTGCAGGCGGGACTGCACCGGCGTCAGCCTGGCGGCAAGGCGGGGATCCGCGGCCAGCTTTTCATAAACCGCATCGAGTTTTTCCATCAGCCGGTCTAGCCGCGCGAGTTCCTCTCCGGCGCCGGCCGCAAACAGTTTCTCCGCCAGGTTGTCGAGGGACGCCGACAAGCTGTCCAGTGCTTCGAGCACCGACTTCGTATCGATGGCAGCGGCCGCCACGACCGGTGGCATCGCGCCGAGATTCGCCGATGCCTGCCTGAACAAGGCCGCCTTGCGTTGCTGGTTACGGGGCAGATAATCGACCAGGCTTTCAATCTTGCCGACACTCGGCAGCGCTTTGAATTTTTCCCCCAGGACATCGAGCTGCGCCGCGCTGTCAGCCACCGACACCGCAAACCAGGTCGATTCGTCGGAATCCTCGATCATGCGCTTTTCATAATCGACCGATTCGAGCCCCCTGGCCTGCAATTCAAGGAGATTGTAATTGAACCCGACCCTGAACAGCCCGGGCAACAAAAGCAGAGTGAACAATGCCAGGATCGACAGCAGCCGTCCCGGCCTTGCGGACAGACGACCCAGAACCGGCAGGCTGGTGACATGCGGCAGGGATTTGGGGAACAGCTGACGACGGCCCGCCATGAGCAGCAGAGCTGGCAGCACGGTGAGCATCACCACCAGCGAGATCAGAATGCCGGTTCCGCCAATCAGACCGAGTTCCGCCAGGCCGGTGAAGTCGGACCACAGCACCGCATAAAAAGCGCAAACCGAGGTAATGGCGCCGACAATGACTCCCGGACCGGTCTGCATCAGGGAAATGCGCACCGCGTCTTCGACGCTTTTACCTTCCTTGCGTTCCTCGATGTAGCGCAAAACGACATGCACACCGAAATCGACCCCGATCCCGACCAGCACCAGGGCGAAAACGATGGACAGCAGATTGAGCACCCCCAGAGTCACCGTGGTGAAGCCGAAGGTCATGGCAATCGCCAGCCCCAGACAGAAAATGACCAGCAGCGGACGCAGCCATCCATGCAGTACCACCATGAACAGCAGCCCCACCAGAATCACCGAAATGATCGAAGCCCGCGTCATATCGCGGTTGGTGGTGGCCATTTCATCGGCCTGCAGCACCGGACGCCCGGTCAGGCCGGCCTGCAGGCCGGGAAACTCCGCGCGGGTCTGGCGCAGGGCGGTGCGCACTGTCGCCAGAGGGCCGGCGATCACGTCCATGGTGCCGTAGTCCTTGGCCGGCAGCAGACGCATGATCAGGAGACGTTGGTTGGCGGTAAAAAAGTAGTGGTTGCCCTGATTGGCCATATCGATCACCGGACCGCCGGGATCCTTGCCATCGAGGGCGGCATTGAGGCGGTCGGCAAAGCCGTCGAGACCGCCAAGCGCTGTCTCGAGCAACGCCGGATCGGCCGCATCGCCATGCCGGACGCCACCGTCGAGCAGACTGCCGACACGGCGGATGAAATCCGCCAGTTCACCGCTGCGCAGCCAGTCCATGGCCACGGGACCAACGGTCGAAGTCATGCCGACCAGGCTCTTTGCCTCCTTCAACGGCGCGTAGTAAAGCGCTTGTGGACCAAGATCGCTGGCGGTGGTGCGGTAGTGAATCTCCTGGATCTGATCGGGAGCTGCTTTTAAACGCGTCGCCAGCGCATCGGCGAAGGCCCTGGCGCGGGTTCTGCCCTGCTCTTCCGCCCCGGCCTGGATCACGACATAGAGATATTCCTGGTCCCCGAAATTCCGCAGCACTTCCAGATAGCGCTGCTGATAGGGCAGGTCCCGGGAGACAAGCTTGTCCTGATCGCTGTCAAGGCGCAAAAACAGCACCGAGACCAGTGTCGATGCCGCGGCCAGAAACACCGCGCACCACACAACGCTGCGCGGCGCGCGGGAAATCAGGTGCCAAAGCCCGGCCAGCAATCTGTTCTGCAGGGTTTCAAACATGATCAGGCGCTCTTCATGGTGCGCATGGCCAGGTCCTTGGTCGTGGCCCAGGCCGAACCGGGGAACCGATGAACGTCCTTGAGAACGGTTTCCATGGCGTCAAGGAACATGTCCGCCTCCTGTTTCCCGATAACCAGCGGCGGCAGAATCTTGACGGTATCGAGACCGTGGCCCGCCACCTGAGTCAGAATGTGATGTTTTTCCATCAGCGGCATGGTAATCATCTGCCCGAAAAGATCCGCATTCATCTTATGCACCAGTTTCCAGCCAGCCTTGAGTGTCAGGGATCTGGGCTCACCGAACTGCATGCCGATCATCAGGCCCTTGCCCCGTATTTCGTGCAGCATCTCGTAGCGCTGAGCTTTTTCGCGCAGACCATCGAGAATGTAGGTCCCGGTTTCGGCGGCCCGTGCCGGGAGATTTTCACTCTGCAGCACTTCGAGGGTCGCCAATCCGGCGGCCATCGCCAGATCGTTCTGGCCAAAGGTGTTGGAGTGGGCGAAACAGCGATCCATGCTGTCAAAAACCCTGGCGTGAACCGAGCGCCGCGTGATCACCGCGCCAACCGGGACGAACCCGCCGGACAGCGCCTTGGAAACCGCCATGACATCCGGCACCACATCCCAATGATCGACGGCGAACATCTTGCCGGTACGCCCGAAACCGGTCTGCACCTCGTCAGCGATCAACAGCGTTCCGTATTTGTCACAAAGGCGGCGGGCGCCGGGAAGGTAATCGTCATCCGGCACGAACACCCCTTTGCCCTGTATCGGTTCGACGATAAACGCCGCCACATCACCGCCGGACAGGGCGCGCTCCAGGGCCTCCAGATCGTTGAAGGGCACCTGGATACAGCCGGGCAGCAGCGGTTCGTTAAAATCGCGGAACTCACGGTTGCCGTTGACCGAGAGCGCCCCGAGGGTCAGTCCGTGGAAGGCGTGATGGCAGTGCACAACCTTTTGGCGACGTGTCGCCTGGCGAGCAAACTTCAGCGCCCCTTCCACACTTTCAGCTCCGGAGTTGGTAAAAAATACCGCATCCAGATCGCCAGGCGTGATTTTGGCCAGGGCCTCGGCCAGCAGGCCGGAAATGCCTCCCAGATCCATTTGCACCATGTTGGCCGGATCGGAATCGAGCATCTGATGCAGCACCTGAGCCACCAGGGGGTGGTTGCGCCCGATATTGAAGACGCCGAAGCCGGCCAGGAAATCGAGCACCTCGCGCCCGTCGGAATCGATAAGGCGTGCCCCCTTGCCGCTGACGTAGTTGCGATTGAAGCCGATAACCTCCAGCACCCGCACGAACTGAGGGTTGATATATTTTTTGTGCAGATCGTAGGTTTCTGCGTGACGTTCCCTTACTTTCGAAAGAATATCCATGGTTCCGACTCGCTGATGTTATAAGGTTATAGATTGCCATCCGCCCGGCACGGCCATGCTCTTTCCCGCTCAAAAACAGAACCGCCCGAAGGCGGAGTGTGGTCATGGATTGAGTAGGAGAATGAGCGGAAAGGTGCGCAGGAAGATCGCCGCAGTGTGCAAAGCGGTATTTTAAGTCAGCAGCCCCTGCATGTCCACGGCAAAATGATGATCATGAATCGCGCGGCTCCGGCCCGGTCCGCGCCAGACAAAAAGCTCCGACGCGCGATACTTCCAGCGCGCCGGAGCTTTCACGCAAACCGCTCTCGGCAGAACCCGGGTTAAATCCCCAGACGCGACCGACCTTTCGGAGTCGCGAGTGACACAGATCAGGGCTGCAACTCCTTGATGGGGGTCAGGCCCTTCAGCAAGGCCCTGCGAAGCTGTTTTTTTTCGTTGTTGCCGGCATCGGCATCCTCGAATTTCGGCAGAGTGAGCTTCGAAACAACTTCGGAGTTGTCGGCCACCGCGACCTTGAAGGTATAGCCGGCCTTGCCACCCGGTTCGAGCAGATTTTTTGCCGGATCCAGTCTCGCCAGGGTAACGCCCCCCCAGCTCTTGCCATCCAGCCACAGCATCAGCGTCGCAGCATCCTTGCCCTTGCGGGTATACAGTTCCTGCGGCAAGCTGGCTTCGCCAAGATTTTGCACCTCGACATAGACATGGTCCCCATGAACCTGCAATGCGGTGATGCCGAGATCGCGCGGCAGCAGGAAGTCCTTGTCCACCTGGTGCTGCTTGCCCGGGAAGGAAACCTTCACTTCAAGTTCGGGGGTGAGCTGACTGAAGTTCTCCAGCACCAGAAAATACATCCCCTGGGTCTGTGCAAGTTCGTTGAAATCGATATCGTGGCGCATGCGGCCGGTCGTGACATGATTGTCCGGCGTGTGCGGAAACCTCACGCTTTGGCTGTAACCGTGCAGATAAACCGGCGCCTGTTTCTTCTTTTTCTTGCCAAACACGAAATCGAGTGCCGCCTTGGCGCCTCTGACCATGCCGCGGATCTGGTCGCCGGCAAGATATTCGACCGGGTTGTAGTTGTTGGCTTCCTGCAGCCACTGCTGGAATTTCCCGGGCTCCATCGGTTTTTTCTGGTCAAAAAACCGGGAATCGACCAACGACCAGCGGAACATGAAGGCCTTGCCCCGCTCCTGACGGATTTTTTCCAGGGCCCTTTGGTAACGTTCCTCATCGGGGCGCAGCAGCTTGAATTCGCATTCGACCCTTCCCGGCTGCGTCACCTCGACGGGGAAAACAAGCAGATATGAGTCCTGGGCATCGCCGGTGTAAAGCTTGATCTGCCGATGAAAAAGCCCCTGATTCTCAGCGATTTCCGCATAAACCAACGTACCCGGCAAAAAACCGCACAAAAGCGCGACGATCACGAAACCGACGACCCTCTTCATTGTAAAAAACCTCCCCGGTAAGGTTGAAAAAAATTCCCTTATCCCGCATCGAACGAACCGGCCAGACCTGCACACAGCCGTTCAGGAAAGGAAAAATAGAATTCTATAACTAACGCGTTACAAAAACCAGACTTTTTAATCTCTGCGGAAGTTTGTCATGCATCGCCTTGCTGGAAACAAAAGGTTTGCGGAAGGGCGGCTGGCCGTGTTGATCGAGGATTTTCTGCCCACCCGCCGGATCCAGGAGATAGGCCAGAAAAGCCTCGGCGGCCTCGCGGTTCGGTGCGTCCTTGAGCATGGTGATGCCATAGGCGACAAACCGGCCCTGGCGATCGATATAGGAGCCGGGCCGCTCTCCCGTCACCCGCACGCTGACGGTGCGATAAAATGCATCGTGGGCGATATTGGCCAGATTGATGTGCTCGTCAAGGGTAACGAACTTCATGCGATGCTGCAGGGCGATGGAACGATACGCCCAGGCATAATCCATATCCCCGTTCTGCACCATGGAGGTCAGGCTGACCGACTTGTCCCGCAGGTTTGTTTTTGGACGGTTGGCCAGCAGGCGCTTGTAGAGGCCGGGCCGCTTGTAAAATTTCTCGGCCAGCTGAATGGCCATCAGGCTGCGATAGCCGCCGGGATCGATGTTGGGATCGGAATGCCCCCAGACAACACCGGGCTTCCCCAGAATCTCGAACCAGTTGCCGGAATCGATCACATCGGCGAACTTGCTGCCTTCCGCATAGGTTAAAACCAGTTCGTTACTGGCGAAACGGATATTGAAATCGGCCAGCCCCGGTATCAGGCTGTGATCGATGACCTGAAAATCCGCCGAAGCCATCAAATCGGCCGGCTTGCCAACCTCGGAAATCAGGCGCGCCATGCGGGTGCTGCCACCCGATTCGCGCTGCACGTCGACACCGGGATAACGCGCTTCGAATTCTTTTTCCATGGCCGCGAAAGGCACCGTCAGACTGCCGGCATGAAAAATGATCAGTTTGCCCCTGGGCGCGGCCAGCGCCTCTCCAACCGGCAAAACGCACAGAAGCACCAGCGCGGTTGCCACAAACCTGAAAAACGTTTTTACTGCCATCATATCCAATTCCTCTCCGCAATTTAACACCCCAAGGCCATTGGCAACGAACCAGCGGTAAACGACTTCACTGCCGTCAGAACACCCGTGCCGCGTCCTTGTCAAAGCCCAGAAAAACCGCGTCCCCCTCGCCGTAACCTTGCGAGAGCACGGTTTTTCGGTCTATTACCGTTTTAAACAGGGCCTGCTGACAACGGACACTGACTTCATGCCAGAGCCCGGCCGGGACGATCTGCTCGATCACCCCGGCATAGCGCACAAATCCACCCTCGAATCCGTCCTCGCGCTGCAGCACGATATCTTCGGGACGGATGGCCAGCACCCCTCGCTTGTCGCCGCCAGGCTCCGCCATGGGAAAATTCAGGCCGCCGAAAACCGCCTGTTGTCCGGACAAAGCGACTTCGAAGATGTTTTTCATGCCGACAAATTCCGCGACAAAGGGGGTGGCGGGGCGTAAAAACACATCTTCGGTGGTTCCGATCTGCTCCATGCGCCCCTGCCGCATCACACCGATACGGTCGGCCAGATACAAAGCCTCGTTAAAATCGTGCGTCACCATCATGAAGGTGATGCCCAACTCGCCGTGCAGATTTTTCAGCAAACGGCGGATATCTTCACGGAAATTGGGGTCGAGAGCCGACAGCGGCTCATCCAGGAGCAGCACTTCCGGATTGACGCTCAAGGCCCGCGCCAGACACACCCGCTGCTTTTCGCCGCCGCTCAAATGCAACGGCCGCCGGTGCACGATCCCGGCAATGCCCAGCAGGTCGACCAGGTCGCCGATTCGCTGGCGGGCCGCCTTGGTATCCTGATTGAAGTACCGCAGGCCATAACAGATATTGTCCATCACCGTCAGATGGGGAAACAGGGCATAGTCCTGATAGACAATGCCGATGCGTCGCTTTTCGGGCGGCAACCGCGTCATGTCCCGGCCTGCCACCCTTACCTTTCCGGCGGTGATATGCAGCAACCCCGCGATGGATTCCAATACGACCGTCTTGCCCGCCCCTGTCGGACCCAGCAGCGCGAAGAATTCACCAGGAGCCACCTGCAGATTCACGTTCCGCACGGCAAACCCCGGCAGCTTGACACTCAGATTTTCCAGTTTGATCATCGTTCCACCTTGCTCGGCAAAGACACCAGGCGCAGCGCCATAAACAACAGCAGACAGACCAGAATCAGCCACACCCCGACCGGCTGGGAATATTTGAGACCGTAAGCCGTAAACCGCTCGTACATCAGCACCGGTGCGATCATGGGATGATAGGCGACGATCACCACCGCCCCGAATTCGCTCACCGCCCGGGCCGCGCACATGATCACACCGCCAAGCATATGCCGCCAACTGAGGGGAAAGGTGACACGAAAAAAGGTGGCCGCGCGACTGGCACCGAGACTCCGGGAAACATTTTCCAGACGCACCGGCACACTTTCAAACCCCGATTTGGCGGCATTCAGATAAAAAGGCAAACCGACAAAGGTCAGCACCACGATGATGCCGGTGACGCTCCCCATGATGCGCAGCCCGACCTTGGCCATCAACTGCCCCAGGGGATGGCCTCTCCCCAGCAGGCTGAGAATGGCAATACCGACCACCGGATGCGGAATCATGATCGGCAGATCGACGATGCTCTCTACCAGCTTTTTGCCGACAAAATCGTGCCGGGCCAGCAGGTAGGCCAGCGGCGTACCGAAGACAAAAGCGATCGCCGCCGCGATCACCGCCGTGTACACCGACAGCCAGATAGACGACAGCACCTCCGGATCGCGGATGGTCTCGTGCAAGGCTCCGAGAGAGGGTTGGGACACCATCTGGAACAACGGCATGACGATAAACAGCAATACCGCCGTACTGCAGAAAAAGGTTACGTAAAGAAAGGGGCTGCCGAGAGACACCCGCCTTTTACCGGCAGTTTCACCCGCAGCCCCCACCTTGCCATCATCACACTTGACAGCCACTCAGACCTACTTCCTGACCTCGACCAGCGGCCGCAGGGTTGCCGGCAGCTTCGAATGCATTTCGTCGCTCGGCACGCGTGCCGGGATGAATGCCGGCTGCCCCATTTCGTCGAGAATCTTCAATCCGCCTTCAGGGTCCAGCAGGTAGGCCATGAAGGCTTCCGCCGCTTCCGGGTTGGGCGCATCGTTGATCAGGGTCACGCCGTAGGTCACCGACCCTCCGACACGGGTAATGAAAGTACCGGGCTTGTCGCCGGTGACCTGAACGGTGGCCTGCTTGTAAAAATCGTCCAGCTGATAATTGCCGAGATTGATGTGATCGTCGAGGGTTACATATTTAAGACCATGCTGCACAGCTACCGAGCGGTATTCCCAGGCATAATCCATGTCCCCATTCTGCAGCAGAGTGATCAGTTCCACCGATTTGGGACGCACGTTTTCCTTGGGACGATTGGCCAGAAGCTTGTTGTAAAGTCCGGGAATCTCATGGAATTTTTCCGCCAGCTGCAGAACCATCAGGCTGCGGTAACCACAAGGGTCGAGATTGGGATCGGAATGCCCCCACACCACCCCCTTGCGCTGCAGAATTTTGTACCAGTTGTCGGCATTGATTTCCTTGGCGAATTTGCTCTTGTCCGTATAGCAGAGCACCAGCTGATTGGTGGCGAAGCGAATGTTGACCGCCGCGTTATCGGGAATCAGGGTTTTATCGATAACTGTGTAATCGGCCGACGCCATGATATCGGCGGGCTTGCCGACTTCGGAAATCAAACGCGCCATCTTGGTGCTGCCACCGGCCTCGCGTTGCACATCCACGGCGGGATATTTGGCCTCAAAGGCCTTTTCCATGGCCTGAAAAGGCACCGCCAGGCTGCCAGCATGAAAAACGATGAGCTTGCCCGCGGGCGCGGCAAACGCCGACGACGGCAGCATCGCTGCCGCTGCCAGACAAACCATGACGAAAACGTGACGCACCAGTCCTTTTCCCATTTTACTACCTCCTCATGTCTCCCCTGAAGAATTGTCAGGCGCCTGCGCAGCCAAAAGCGTGCAAAAAACACTTAAGCGAGGCGTCGCTATATCAGATAAAATATAGCGAACTGCGTCACCCAAGTCAAACCCGTTGTCAATATTGACAACCGCTCATCCAATCCCATGCAATGGACCGTTCGCCCCGCCCGTGCAACGCGTGCCAAACCGGCGTGAAACAGGCACCGAATATGCAGAAAGATCCGATGTATCCGATGGTGCCCTATCGCATATCCCCCTGGAGGCCCCCTTCGTGAAAAGCGTTCTGGTTGTAGACGATAAACCCGATATTCGAAGCCGCCTGGCCGAGTCCCTGATGAAGTACGGATTCACCGATATTCTGGAGGCGGAAAACGGCCAACAGGCCATCGACATGACCCAGGCCCATCATCCGCTGCTGATCGTCATGGATTACATCATGCCGGTCATGGACGGCATCACCGCTGCTGAAATAATCAGCAAAAAATGCCCCGCCCCCATCGTCCTGCTGACGACCCGGGCAGACCACGCGACCATCGAAAAAGCCCGTCTGGCGGGAATCGCCAATTATGTCGTCGAACCGTTTCGCGAGGACCAGCTGTTCCCGGCCGTTGATCTGGCCATACATCATTTTGTCGAGATCGCGCATCTGCGCCAGGAAGTCGCCAAACTCAAGGAAACCCTGGAATCGCGCAAGTTCATAGAAAAGGCCAAGGGTGTCCTGATGCAGCAAGGACTTTCGGAGCAGGAGGCCTACCGGAAAATTCAGCGCATGGCCATGAACAAGCGGAAAACCCTCACGGAAGTTGCACAAGCCATCCTCTTGACCCAGGAGTAAACCACGCCGTGCAATCCTGCTGCACCAATTACTGCTCCCTGCCTCCCTGGGTCATCGCCTCACGGCACTTCAACCGCTATCCAAAGCCTCTGGAATTGCAGGGCGTACGCCGCGGCCACGCCGGCTTTTTCAGATTGCTCGACGCGGAGACCGATCCAAGGCGGCGTACGGCGATTTTCCATGACTACATGGACGTTACCTTCCAGTTACACCAGTGGCAGCAACAGAAAACCGCCGGTGGCCGCAAAAGCCTGAAAAACAGTTACCTGCGGTTTTTACGCGGCTGGATGTTCGATGCCAACGGCCGTGAGGGCGCCGTGCTCAAAGGCTGGGTCGAAAGCCGCTTCGGACTCGCCCCGACCTACCACGGACAGCCGATTGCCAGCATCCAGTCCGAGGCCTACCAGGCCTACCTCATCGACCGCATGCGCGGCAGCGCCCGCAGCTGCGCCATTCAGGCCCAGTTCGATCTGCTGTTCGAATTCGCCCAGTACGAATTGCAACGCCGCCATGCGGGGCAGACGCTATTCGAGATGTACCGCGGCATCTACGATTTTGCCGAACATCCCGTGCTGGAACAGCAAGCCCCCCACCATTGCGTAGTGCGCCTGAACAATCTCAATTCCTTCACGAGCCATTTCGAACGTGCCTGGGAGTTCGGCTCCAGGGTATTGGCCGCAAAGGTTCCCGCCAGCAAGATCCTGTTTTTCAGCGGCCTGTTTTGTTCGGCATTGCTGCGGGGCGAAGAAGAAAACCTGGTGATCGGCGGCGAATACGAAGTCGAGATCATTACGGGAGGCTTTCGATGACTGTCGATGGAAGCACCCTGGAACATCTCATCCACCGCGCCCGCTCCGCCTTCCTGGGGCTGGCCATCGGCGACGCGCTGGGTGCCACCACCGAATTTCTCACGCCCGCGGAAATCCGCCAGCAGTACAAGGTTCACCGTCGCATCATCGGCGGCGGCTGGCTGCATCTCAAACCGGGCAAAGTCACCGACGATACCGAAATGAGCTTGTGCATCGCCCGCGCCATCGACGAAGCAGGAGGCTGGAGCCTGCGTCGCGTGGCCGACCACTTAGCCGCCTGGCTGCGCAGCAAACCGATCGACGTCGGCGCCACATGCCGGCGCGGCATCAGCGACTACATCCTCACCGGCCGTCTGGAAAAGCCCCCAAGCGACTGGGATGCCGGCAATGGCGCCGCCATGCGTATGTTGCCGGTGGCCCTGTTTACCCTTGGCGATGAGACACTGCTGCAACGCTGCGCCCTGGAACAAGCCAGGCTCACCCACAACCATCCCCTCTCCGATGCCGCCTGTCTGACCGTTGGAAAACTGGTGCAGAGAGCTCTGCTGGGGGCCAATCGGCCGCAACTCCATGCGCTGGTTCGGGAACTGGGCGCCGAACACCCCAAGTTCCACTGCAAAAATTATCGGGGACAAGCCTCGGCTTACATTGTGGAAACCCTGCAAACTGTCTTCCACTACTTTTTCGGCACCGGTAATTTTGAAGAATGCCTCA
>NZ_JBFWJQ010000029.1:0-25676 GCF_050253115.1 Syntrophotalea sp. | reverse complement strand
TGTTGGGCATCATTTATCTGACACTGAAGAACAAGTGGGTCTTTGAGGACTTTCCGAATTTCGTCCTGAAAGAGAGCTGAAAACAGAACCTTACAACCAAGAAGAGTAGATTTCTTTCATAGGAGAATATCCCATGATTTACCTTTTGGATCGGCGGATGGTTCCGGCACAGGCAGAGCGAGCGAAGAGCAGGGCGGCACAAGGCCGCGCCGGTGCTCGTTGTCTTGCTGTCTGAATTTCCGGGAAGTCGGGGATATCCTGCAGTAAGGCCATGAGATTTAAGCGCTCATGGCTTTTTTATTTGGTGTTTGATGTGTCGTTGATGCGAACCGGGGCCTAGGAAGGGATAGCGGTCAGATTTATGAGAAACGATATCGTACATATCGGTGCGGGTGAGTTGACCTATGAAATTCGCGCTATCGTCGAGATAGCCGATACGCTCCAGCGGATGGGAATCAAGATCAATATGGAGAATATCGGCGATCCCGTGGCCAAGGGTGAGAAAATCCCCAAATGGATGAAGAAACTGATTGCCGACCTGGTTATGGAAGACTGTTCCTACGGATATTGTCCGACCAAGGGGGTTCTGGAGACCCGTCAGTATCTGGCGGAACGCACCAACAAGCGGGGGAAGGCGCAGATCACCTCCGATGATATTCTGTTTTTTAACGGTTTGGGCGACGCCATCCAGAAAGTTTATGGTTTCCTGCGCCGGGAAGCACGGGTCATAGGGCCGTCACCGACCTATTCAACCCATTCTTCGGCCGAGGCCGCGCATGCCGGGCAACGTCCGATCTCCTATCGCCTGGATCCTGACAATCACTGGTATCCGGATCTGGACGACCTGCGCCTGTCCGTGAAATACAATCCGGCGATTTCCGGTATCCTGATTATCAATCCGGACAACCCGACCGGCTCCGTTTATCCTGAAAGAATTCTTCGGGAAATGATAGCCATCGCGCGGGAATACGACCTGTTTGTCATCTGTGACGAGGTCTATCTGAATATCGTTTACAACGGACAGTCCACCAAGCCCCTTTCCGATCTGATCGGCGATGTGCCCGGCATGGCGTTGCGCGGCATCAGCAAGGAAGTCCCCTGGCCCGGGGCGCGCTGCGGATGGATCGAGATCTATAATGCCGATCGGGACCCGGTATTCAAGCGCTATGTCCAGAGCATTCTCAACGCCAAGATGGTGGAGGTCTGTTCCACCACCTTGCCGCAGAAGGCCATACCCCACATTCTGAGTCATCCTGAGTATCCCGCTTATCTCGACGAACGACGGGCACGTTACGAGCATTGTTCGAACATCGCGTATGAAATCCTTAAAGACGTGCCCCGCACCAAAGTCAACCGCACCAACGGCGCTTTTTACATGAGCGTCGTGATAAAAACCGAATGTTTGACCCACCAGCAGACTCTTCCCATCGAAAACCAGGAGGTTCGGGCTCTCGTCGAGCGACTTGTCAACCAGGCCGGGGTCTCCCTTGACAAACGTTTCGTTTACTATCTGTTGGCATCAACGGGTATTTGTGTGGTTCCCCTGTCGTCTTTCTGCACTCGGGAAATGGGTTTCCGCATCACTTTGCTGGAACGCAATGAAAAAGAGTTCAGACGTATTTTCCAGACCATTGCCGAAAGCATAACCGCTTATCTGGAGTCCTGATCCTTACAGGAGTTGATCGCCATTGGATTTAACTGGAGATCCTGATAATCCGAGGTTGTCCGATGCCGGGAAAGCCCCCGAGGGGGTGGAAATTGCCGCTGAAGAATCGTTTTTTTCCGTAAACGTCGATATCCTCGATTGCGTTGACAAGGCTCCGTGCGATCTATATCGGCGCAACGCAAGCGGCCAATACGTACTGCTGGCGTCCCGGTCCAGCACCCTGGACCGGGACGCCACGAAAAGATTGCAGTTTTTTGGCATTGGCCAACTGTTCGTGCACGGGCAGGATTCGGGATGTTTCAGCCGCATATTGCGCACCAGGCTCGATGAAATCGTCAAGAATCCCCACATTGAGGCGTCTGTCAAGGCGAGAGTGGTGCAGGCCAGTTGCCGGGACGCCATGCGACGTGCCTTCGATGATCCACGAGGTCCTTTCATCAGGCAAGCCTGCGATATGATCGTGCCGACGGTCGATCTGATTGTTCAGAGCGATCAGGCCACCCGGTATCTGATACAGTTGACCTCTTTCGACCACGCCACCTATGTTCATTCCACCAATGTCGGAATTTTTGCGGTGGCCCTGGCGCGGCTGTTTTTCGGTCTGGACAGGGCACACGACATGCACAACCTGGGCATGGGGTTTTTCCTCCATGATCTCGGCAAATGCCGGATTCCCATTGAAATTCTCAACAAGCCGGGCCCGCTGACCGAGCAGGAGCGGCAGGTCGTGAATTGCCACGTGGAGGAAGGGTTCCGGATCCTGGAAGAAAACGGCATCATTACCGATGAAGCCCGCACCATTACCCTTGAGCACCATGAGAAAGATAACGGTAAAGGGTACCCCCGCGGAAAGATGGGGGCGGATATCCATCCCTATGCGCGTATTTGCCGCATCGCCGATATCTATGAAGCGCTGACCGCTGAACGGCCCTATCACCGCAGGCGCTCCACCTTCGACGCTCTGCGGATTATGAAGGAGCAGGAGGTGGCGGATGTGGACAAGGCCTTGTTTGCGCATTTTCTGCAATTGTTCGCGGGCTGAATCCCGGCTGCTGTATTCATGCGAGGGCGGTTTTTTCCGAAGACACGGTTCTTTATTGCTCCGCCTGTGACGAAGATCGGGTAAGCGGTTGGTCTTAGCATTTTTCCTGGAAAAATTCGTATATGGCTGAAGACAGACAAAAGCTGATAAGGTCCATCGGCTTTCTCTCCGGGGTCGGCATTTCGATGGTGGCCGCGACATTGATCGGCCTGGCCATGGGGTATTATCTCGATCGCTGGCTGGGGACTTCTCCGTGGCTGACCCTGGTGTTTCTCGGTTTCGGAATCGCCGCCGGTTTTCGCAATATTTTTATTCTTACGCGGCGGGAATTGCGCCGGCAGAGCGAAGAAGATGGCCACCGGTGACGATCATCTGATCAGGGAGCTGGCTTGCAGAAACTGGATTATTCTCTGCGTCATGCTTGCGGCGAGCCTATGGTGGCGTTCGGCGCCGATTGTCCTGGGCGTGCTAGGTGGGGGGCTGCTGGTGATTGCCGGTTTCCACTCGTTGCACAGATCACTGGTTCGTCTGCTCCTGAATCGGGGTCGCCGGTCCGTCATCGTATTTTTCTGCGCTACGCCTTTCAGGCTGCTGGCAATTGCTTTGGTCATATCTGTTCTGGTCGGGCCGTTGGGGGTTCATCCCCTGTCTCTGGTGGCAGGCCTCTCAGTGGTGGTTATCAACCTGATGCTTACAGCCGTGATGCGTGTTTGGACCTGCAAAAGAGAGAATCCATGAGCCACCCTCCCCAGCTTTTCGATATCAGCGTCTCCCTTCATCCGGCTCTCCCCGGGTTTCCCCAGGATCCTCCCTGCCGCATCGCCTCTGTCGCTGCGCAAGCGGGGGGGTTCCATGTCAGTCAATTGTCCTGCAGCAGCCATGTCGGTACCCACCTCGACCTTGCCGGGCATGCGGGGTTGTGGGGGTATACCGGTTCCGACCTGCCGCTGAAGGCGCTTATCGGTCCCTGTCGTGTGGTCGACCTGCGCCACGTTTCAGGATTGATCGGCGCGGAACATCTGCGGTCCTTGGATCTTGCCGAATGCCGGCGATTGCTTCTTAAAACCAACAATTCGCATCTTTGGCAGAAGCCCGGGTTTTGCATGGACTACCAGTCTCTGGGTCTGGATGGCGCACGCTTTCTTGGCGATCTCGGTATCGAGCTGGTTGGCATCGATTATCTTTCCATCGAGGCCTGGGATGGGGACGGCGAAGTACATCACCGTCTGCTTCGCGATGGAGGAGTGATCCTTGAAGGCCTGGATCTTTCCGCCATCGATGCGGGGGCCTACGAACTTATCTGTCTGCCATTGAAGCTTGCCTGTGCTGATGGCGCTCCCTGCCGGGCACTTTTACGCCGGTAATCCCTGCCGGAAAATCCAAACGCTCTCTTTTCCCACAAGCCCCATCCGGATGCTATACTCAATTGTAGGGCGACCTTAACAATTCTTGGAAAGGGGTTAGTCTATGCGAAAAGAATCCGGAAAGTTTGGCATCGGTGACAAACGCGGTCGCTGCGAAACCAGTTCCGACCCCTATGTTCAGGCCGAAGGCTTGCCGGAGCCGACTCTCTGTCCGGGGTGTCAGGCTGTTTATCGCCATAAACGCTGGTATCTCGACGCGCAGGCCTACGAAGCGCTGGCCAGGGATGCGAAAGTGGCCAGGCAGTTGTGCCCGGCTTGTCGGAAAATCAAGGACGGGTATGCCGAAGGATATGTGACCCTGGGCGGCTCCTATCTGTGGGCACACGAAGCGGAGATCCGCAATATACTCAGAAACGAAGAAGCCAAGGCCATGGCAAAGAATCCCCTGGAGAGGATCATTCGCATGGATCGCGATGGTGACGAGCTGGTGATCGAAACGACCGAGGAGAAACTTGCCGAACACCTCGGTCGTGCTCTGAATAAAGCGCACCAGGGAGATCTGAAGGTTGTCTGGACGGACGATCACGCCATTTGCCGTGTTAGCTGGCAGCGTGAAAAATGAAGGCATTCTGAAGGTTCGATTCACGGTGGTTTTTCAGGAATTCGACCCACGCATGTTTGCCATTACCCCTGAAAAAGCGCCAGGCCTCGCAGGTTGAAGTTTATGCTTGGCATCGAGCGGTTGTTGCCAGAGGGTATCAGGGGTGAGTCCATGAATTTTCAACAAAAGGCGCGACACATTCCGTGTGCAAATTGCGGACAGCACACCAAGAAAGGCGGCAGGGCCGCCTTTCGGCTTTTGGAGCACACGGCCGACATGGGGATCGAAGCGGTTGCCCCCACCTGCGACGAACTCTTTGTGCAGGCCGCAAAGGCCTTGCTCTCCATTCTGGCAGGCCAGGGGCGGGCTTTTGGAGACGTTCAGGAACGGACCATTGAAGTGACAGCCGGCGACATGGAGGAACTTCTTGTCGTTTGGCTGAATGAGTTGCTGTTCATGATACAGGCAAGAGGCCTGTGGCCGCTGGATATGGCTGTGGTCCGTATTCATGCAGGGGCTTTGGAGATGCGCCTCAGGGTTGTTCCCCTGGCCGCCAATCCGGAACGGGAGATCAAAGCGGTCACTTATCACCACCTGCTGGTGACACATCGCCACGGCCAGTGGCGGGCGCGTGTCTATCTCGATTTATAATCTTTCGAAGGTAATCGCCATGACAGTCAAGGTGCAACAGCTCGATGCTTGTCGCTGGCGCCTACCGAGGGAAGGTGCCATGCGCACTGATGGCCTGGTTTTCGCCAACCGTGCCATGATGGCCGCCCTGCAAAAAGAGCAGGCTCTGGAGCAGGTGCGCAATGTGGCGACCTTGCCCGGTATTGTGGGGCCATCACTGGCCATGCCCGACATTCACTGGGGATACGGCTTTCCCATTGGTGGCGTGGCGGCCTTCGATGCCGATGAAGGCATCGTTTCGCCCGGCGGGGTCGGTTACGACATCAACTGCGGGGTACGTTTGCTGCGGTCAAATCTCCAGGCGCAGGAATTGCGTCCCTGTCTGCAGCAACTGGCCGATGCGCTGTTTCGCAATGTGCCCTCCGGGGTCGGCTCGCATCGGCGGGATCTCAGGTTGACCTTGGCGCAAGAGCGCAAGGTGCTGCAGCAGGGGGCGCGCTGGGCGGTAGCCCAAGGCATGGGCAACGAACTGGATCTGCAGCACATCGAGGACGGCGGATGTCTTGCCGGAGCCGATCCTGACCTGCTTTCGGAGCGGGCTCTGGAGCGGGGCCGCGACCAGCTCGGGACGCTTGGCAGCGGCAACCATTTTCTGGAAATCCAGATGGTGGACGAGATTCGCGAACCACGTCTGGCCGATGTACTCGGCCTGTTCCCAGGGCAGGTGACGGTCACTATCCACACCGGCAGTCGCGGACTCGGTTATCAGGTCTGCGACGATTATTTGCGCATTATGCTGCGGGCCGCAGCCAGATACGGCATTTCCCTGCCAGATCGGCAGCTGTGCTGCGCGCCGCTGAACAGTCCGGAGGGCCGCCAGTATCTCGCCGCCATGGCCTGCGCGGCGAATTTTGCGTTTGCCAACCGGCAACTGATAACCGCCTGGGTGCGCGAATCCTTCGAGCAGGTACTGCATCAAAGTGCAGCCGCCATGGGTCTGTCGGTGATTTATGATGTTTGCCACAATATCGCCAAATACGAGCAACATGTCGTTGCCGGTGTCCCGCGCCGACTGTGCGTGCACCGCAAAGGTGCTACGCGGGCCTTTCCGCCGGGGCATCCCGACGTTCCGGCATGTTATCGCGCCATCGGCCAGCCGGTTCTGATCCCCGGTGACATGGGGCGCTATTCCTATGTGCTGGTCGGCACCGCTGCCGGTTTTGAAGAGACATTCGGCTCCACTTGCCACGGTGCCGGAAGGTTACTGTCGCGGCATGCCGCAAAAAAATTGGCATCGGGGCGTCGCATCGAGGAGGAGCTTGCCGCCCGTGGCATTGTTTTGCGGGCTGCCGGGCGCGGTACCGTGGCCGAGGAGATATCCGAAGCCTATAAGGATGTCACGGAGGTGGTGGAGGTGGTGCAGCAGGCCGGCATCGGCCGCATTGTTGCCAGACTGCGGCCGCTCGCGGTTATCAAGGGGTAGGCTGCAGGGTTTTTTCAGCCTCAGTCTCCCTGGTTTGAGGGACCCTTTGCGTCGTGCCCGGCGTTGATGACGGCCTCGGGTTCCCTGTCGCCGGCGAGGTAGACCCTCAGGGCCGCCTTGAGGGCGCCTACCGCCAGGTTGGAGCAGTGCACTTTTTGTGGAGGAAGCCCACCCAGGGCAATGACGACATCTTTTTCGGTCAGCTCCAGGGCTTGTTCCACGGTGAGGCCGATGCTCATTTCACTGGTGATGGAGGCGGTAGCAATCGCCGCGGCGCAGCCCATCACCTTATATTTCATGTCGGTGATGACCCCCTGTTCGATTTTCAGGAACACCAGAAGACAGTCTCCGCAGGCCGGGTCGCCATACTGGATGGCAACACTGGGATTATCCAGATAACCGACGTTGCGTGGTTGATTGAAGTGTTCCATGACGAGTTTGCTGTACATGCGCGTGCCTCTCGGGAAAGCCTGGATAAAGCGTCGTGCTTTTCGCGTTCAGACTCTCGATCTTAAAAAACATAAGCCTGCGGGTCAAGCTGTTCGCTGTCGGTGAAGTCCCTCATCTTCTGTTTTGGGGGGCCTGGCATCACGCCCGCCTGGTTTTGTTTCAGCGGCTCAATAATTGGTCAATGGAGGCCCGGCCGCCGCCGCGGATCATCAAGGCCAGGGTCATGCCCATGACCAGCAGATGGTATTCAATCCCTTCCCCTGGCTGGTTACCGCTCCAGTTCATGAAAAACCCGTTCTGCCAGTGAACCAGCCAGAGGGCGCCGGTCATGACAGCAAACAGGCCGAAGGCCGCGACGCGGGTCAAAAAACCGATCAACAATGCCATGGCGCCAAGAAATTCGGCGGCAATCACCAGGTACGCCAGCAGCACGGGAATGCCGAAGGTGGCTGTCAAGAAACCTATCGTTGCATCCATGCCATGACCACCGAACCAACCCAGGGCTTTCTGGGCGCCGTGAGGAAAAAAGACGCATCCCAGAACGATTCGCAATACCAGGCTGGCCGTGTTGTTATCGGTTCTGCACAGGGAAAGATACATGGTTGTCCTCCTCGGTCTGCATCGATGGTTGCCGGCTTTGGTTCAAGGATGTTTATGTTTGCCGATGAAAACATGTTAGCAATGTATCATTCCCGAACGGCCTGTCAACGACCGCACGGTCTTGAAGCCGCCGGTTTTCAACCTGGGTCGGACTTTCTTTTTCGCAGCTACTTTCCTATAATGGCCAGCAGTTGACCTGGGAGAGCAGAGTATGCTGAAGACCTTTACATCCGATGTTGTTGAAACCATGCGCCAGGCCATCTCCGAAGCCGGTGGGCGGGAAGTCTTTTTTCGTGGGGTCACCGATGCGGAACTGCGGATTGAAAAGGTTCGGGTGCTTGCGCGGGGCAACGCCGATGCCGTGCCTGCCGTTATTCAGGACTGCGATTATGGTGAAGTCGTTATCCACAACCATCCCTCCGGAAATCTGGAACCATCCCTGGCCGATCTGGAAATCGCTTCGCGACTGGGGGCGCTCGGAGTTGGTTTCCTGGTTGTGGATAACCCTGTGGAACATGTGTATAAGGTGGTGGAACCCTTTGCGCCGCGTCAGCTCAAGCACCTGGCGCCGGAAAGTATTGCCGCGCTGCTTGGTCCAGGCGGGGTGGTGGCCGCAACCCTGTCCGGTTACGAGGAGCGGCCGGAACAGCTGCGCATGGCCTTTGCCGTCGCCGAGGCGTTCAATCGTGATCAGTTGGCGGTTATCGAGGCCGGCACCGGCACCGGCAAAAGTCTGGCCTACCTTGTGCCAGCCATACTCTGGGCGCTGGACAATGAAGAACGGGTGGTGGTGTCGACCAACACCATCAATCTTCAGGAGCAGCTGATCCGCAAGGACCTGCCCTTTCTGCAGCGGGCTACCGGGCTGAAGTTTCGTGCCGTGCTGGTCAAGGGCCGGAACAACTACCTGTGCCGCCGACGGGCTGAAACCGCGCGGCTGGAACCGGGGCTGTTCGACAGCGAATCGAATGCGGAATTTGCCGCGATTCTCGAATGGGCGGCTGCCACCCATGAAGGATCCCGTGAGGAACTGTCCTTTCAGCCGCGCGCCGAGGTGTGGGAAGAAGTGCGTTGCGAGGCCGACCAGTGCGCGCGGGTGCGCTGCCATCAATACGGAAACTGCTTTTTCCATCGGGCCCGTCGCCAGGCTGCCGGGGCCGATCTTCTGGTGGTCAATCACGCCCTGCTGCTGTCCGACCTGGCCCTGCGCCAGCAGACTGACAATTACAGCGCCGCTGCCGTGTTGCCGCCATTTGATCGCATCGTTATCGATGAGGCGCACCATCTCGAAGATGTGGCGACCCACTATTTCGCCTGTCAGGTAACCCGTTTCGGTTTTGCGCGGGTTCTGGGAAAATTACGGCACTTTCGAAAACCGGACAAGGGTTTGCTGCCACGGTTCATGCATCAGCTGGCCCGGGAGCTTCCGGATACCGAGGATGCGGTTTATCGGCGTTTTTACGAAATGGTGGAGACTCTTTCCGGAGACTGCCATGCTCTATACGAACGTGCGCTCCAGGTTCTCGAAGGGGTTGGGCTCGATCTGGTCGCGACCTTTGGCGGCGGAATTGGCCACGAAGAACTGCGCCAGCGCGTGGTGCCGGAACTCAGGACCGGCGAATTCTGGCCTTCGGCGGTTGATCGCCTGCGGGAGCTGGCCGCCGCCACCGGAGACCTGGCCCGGAAGCTTGACGGTCTGTTGAAAGACAGCGAGACCCTGCCCGAGGCAGTGGCGGACAAGCTGATCTCGCCTCTGACCGACCTGGGCGGCGTTGCCGACCGTTTGCATGCCATGGCCGCCGACCTGCGATTTTTCATCGCCTGCGACGACCATACCTGTGCCTGGTTCGAGGTGGCCGAGGGTCGCATCGGCCGCGGTCGCGGCCTCATCACCCGCTTATGCGCCGCCCCGCTTGAGGTTGCCGGGCAGCTCAAGACCGGCCTTTATGACCGGTTTCGCAGCGTGGTGCTGACCAGTGCCACCCTGGCAGTCGGACATACTTTCGACTATCTTGAAAACCGCATCGGGCTCGACCGTGTGGCGGCGGGCCGGGTGCGGGAATTGCTGCTTCATTCCCCCTTCGATTTTGCGCGCCAGGCTCTGGTCGTGGTGCCGGACGACGTTCCGGAGCCGGGCCGCACCGGTTATCCGGGCATGGTACGCGACTTGACGGAACGCGCGGTGGTGGCAGCCGATGGCCGCAGCTTCGTGCTTTTCACGGCTTACGGCCTGCTGCGGCAGGTGCATGGCGAGTTGGCGCCTGTGCTGCAGGCACGGGGCATTCACTGTCTGCGCCAGGGGGAGGAAAACCGCCATCGCCTGCTTAAAACCTTTGCCGGGGATCCGTCCAGCGTACTGTTCGGCACCGACTCCTTCTGGGAAGGTGTCGATGTGCCCGGGCGCGCCCTGGAACAGGTCATCATTACACGCCTGCCGTTCAAGGTGCCCACCGAGCCGGTGCAGGAAGCCCGAGCCGAAGCGATTGCGGCGGCGGGCGGTGATCCATTCATGGGATATACCGTGCCGCAGGCCGTGATTAAATTCAAGCAGGGCTTCGGCCGCTTGATCCGTCATCGTGCGGACCGCGGCGTGGTCCTCATTCTTGACAGCCGCGTGGTCAACAAGGGCTATGGGCGGATGTTTTTGCGGTCGCTCCCCGAAGTGCCGGTGGCCAGAGGCTGTACCGAGGATGTCATGCGCGTACTGGCGGATTTTCTGACGCCACCGGCCGCGGAAGGCAGTCCCCTTACACCGGTTCCGGCCTGATCCGGCCGCTTTTGCTTGCACCGTCGTCGACCCCATGCTAGAAGACGAAAATGCCGGGCGATCTGCCGACGTCCGCAGTGCGGCACAAACACTGGACAAGGAGAAAATATCTATGATCATTGTCACCGGCGGCGCCGGTTTTATTGGCAGCAACATTGTTCAGGCTCTCAATGCGCGGGGGCGCGACGACCTGCTGGTTGTCGACGACCTGACCGACGGCACCAAGTTTGCCAATCTTGCTGATGCGCGGTTGCATGACTATCTGGACAAGGATGAATTTCTGACCCGCATCTCCTCCAAAGAGGTCTTCGGCGAGCGCGTCGATGCCATCATTCATCAGGGCGCCTGTTCCACCACCACCGAGTGGGATGGCCGCTACATGATGCAGACCAACTATGCCTATTCCAAGGCGCTGCTGCACTATTGCCTGGAGCGGCGCATTCCTTTTCTGTATGCCTCCAGCGCGGCAACCTATGGGGGTGGGCAGGTGTTTCGCGAGGAACCTCAGTTCGAGCGGCCGCTCAACGTGTATGGCTATTCCAAGGCGCTGTTTGACCAGTACGTGCGGCGTTTTCTTCCGCAGGCCCGCAGTCAGGTGTCGGGTTTCCGCTATTTCAACGTCTACGGCCCCCGCGAGCAGCACAAAGGGAGTATGGCCAGCGTTGCTTTTCATTTGCGCAATCAGCTGCAAAAGGATGGCCGTGTCAGGTTGTTCGAAGGCTGCGACGGCTTCGGCGACGGGGAGCAGCGCCGGGATTTCGTTTATGTGGGGGACGTTGTGGATGTCAACCTCTGGTTCCTCGATCATCCGGAAGTCTCCGGGATTTACAACGTCGGTACCGGCCGCAGCCAGACCTTCAACGATGTCGCGCATGCGGTACTGAAGGCACACAACCACGGCGAACTGCAGTATGTGCCGTTTCCCGAGCATCTCAAGGGGCACTACCAGAGTTTTACCGAAGCGGATCTGAGCCGCCTGCGCGCGTCCGGTTACGATGGGTGCTTTCGTACCGTGGAACAGGGTGTGGCGCTTTATATGGAGTGGCTGCAGCAAAACGGCTAGCCGGAACCTGATGGCGCAGCGCGGATTGCCCGACCTGGCAAAAATACTTAATTTTGAGGCGTTCAAAACCGGATATGGCCAATGACTGGAATCAAATCTGGCGGGAACGGGCCCACAGCGAACGTAATCCCGACCCCTGGCTTGTGCGGAGCCTGCACCTGTTGCCGCCGGCCGGTCGGGTGCTTGATCTGGCCTGCGGGCGCGGGCGCAATGCGCTGTATCTGGCCATGCGAGGGTATCGGGTGACAGCGGTCGATGCCTCCGCCGAGGCCCTGGCGCAGGTCGATGCCGAGGCGCGGCGGCGCGGCCTGCATATCGATACGTTGCAGCAGAATATGGAAGACTGCCCCATCCTGGATTTGCCGCCGTTTGATGTCGTTATGCAGTTCTTTTATCTGCAGCGCTCCCTGTTGCCCGAACTGCGGCGACTGGTGCGTCCGGGCGGATTTATGATCGTGCGCACTTTCAGCCGCGCGGGGGCGTTCCCCGGGGGGCCGGGGAATCCGGCTTTTGCTCTCGATCCCGGAGAATTGCCGAAATTGCTCGATGGCTGGCAGATACTGATGCACGAGGAGGGAATCGACCAGGCCCATCGAGGCGGAAGCCTTGCCGGTGTCGTGGCACGCCGACCGCTGCCGGAAGCGTGTGGCAGATGTGCCTGATCGTCGTGGCGCACAGAGCGCACCCCGACTATGCCCTGGTGCTCGCGGCCAACCGGGACGAATATTATCGGCGGCCGACGGCCGCCGCCGCATTCTGGTCCGATGCCCCGCAGGTGCTGGCCGGGCGCGATCTGCAGGGCGGAGGCACCTGGCTCGGGGTGACCAGTCAGGGACGCTGGGCGGCCCTGACCAACGTGCGCGGTTCGCGGTCCGTTTCCGCTGCGCCGTCCCGCGGCCTTCTGGTGAGTGGCTATCTGCGGGGCGACGAGGCGCCGCGGAACTACCTGGAACGCATAGCCGCACAGGCCCACCGTTACGCCGGGTTCAACCTGCTGGCTGGAGACAGTCGCACGCTGGCCTGTTTTTCCAATGATGATGGTGGCCTTCAGGTTTTGGCTCCGGGTTGTTATGGGCTCAGCAATCACCATCTGGATACCCCCTGGCCCAAGCTGGAACGGGCCAAAAACCGGGTAAAGAAGCTTTTGGCGCGACCGGATTTTGATCCCGGACAGCTATGGAAAGTGTTGGCCGACCGACATTTACCCCCGGCCGAGGCCTTGCCGGAAACCGGCCTGCCCGGTTATATGGAACGGGCTCTTGGCGCTATTTTTGTGCATTTGCCCGATTACGGAACGCGTTGTTCCACTGTGTTGGCAATCACGTACGACGGCCATGTCAGTCTTATCGAGCGTCGTTTCGGTAAAAATGGCCATATCGAGGGGGAAAGCCCTTTCCGCTTCATGGTGCACAACTGACAGCGCTGCCGGTGTCAATCACCAAGGGTGCTCCATGATGAATCCTCCACATTACGGCGATGCGGTTTTCTCGCCGCGACTTCTCCGCCTTTTTGCCAACCCTGGAATCGCCCAAGGAGAAAACCTTGCAACAGCCCATTCGAGATTTTGATATTCCTGCCCGGGTGCCTTTGCTGCCAGTGCGGGACGCCGTCGTTTTTCCACATATGATTCTGCCCCTGTTTATCGGCCGCAGTCAGTCGCTTGCCGCTGTCGAACAGGCTTTGGCCGGGGATCGCATGATCATGCTTGCCGCCCAGAAGGAACTCGGGCAGGAAGATCCCACCGCTGACGATATTTATTCCATCGGCAGCCTGGCCTTGATCATGCGATCTTTCAAGCTGCCCGATGGACGCAGCAAGATTCTCGTTCAGGGTCTTGCCAAGGCGCGAATTGTCGACTATCTGGCCGACTCGCCCTGCTTTACCGTGACCATCGAAACGCTGGAAGAGCCGGTCGCAGCGGCAGCGGACCTTGAGGTCGAGGCCCTGATGCGCAGCGTTCGCGAACAGCTGACCGAATTGCAGGGTCTGGGCCGCACCTTTCCCAACGATATGCTGGTTGCCGCGGAAAATATCGAGGATCCCGGCAGCCTGGCTGACGTGGTGGCCAGCAATCTCGGGCTCAAGGTCGCGATCGCCCAGCAGTTGCTGGAAGAAACCGGAGCGTCGAGTCGGCTGCAGCGGGTCAACGATCTTCTGGTTCGGGAACTGGAGCTGGTAACCACCCAGCACCGCATCCAGAGCCAGGCCCGTGACGAGATGGGCCGTTCCCAGCGGGAATTTTTCCTGCGCGAGCAGCTGCGGGCGATTCAGGCCGAACTCGGCGAAGCCGATGCCAAAGCGGAGGACCTGCTGGAACTGCGGGCCCAGCTCGACAAGGCGCGATTGCCCGCCGATGTCGGCAAGGAGGCCCGCAAACAGCTGCAGCGCCTGGAAACCATGCCGGTCGAAGCGGCCGAGTATTCCATGCTGCGCACCTACCTGGAATGGCTGGCCGAACTTCCCTGGCAGACCGGAACCCGTGACAGCATCGATCTGGCCGGGTCCCGCGTCATTCTTGACGAGGATCACTACGATCTGGAAAAGGTCAAGGAACGTATTCTGGAATTTCTGGCGGTGTGCAAGCTCAAAAAGAAACTGAAAGGCCCGGTGCTGTGTTTTGTCGGCCCGCCGGGGGTCGGAAAGACCAGCCTCGGTAAATCGATAGCCCGCGCCCTGGGTCGCAAATTTGTGCGCGTTTCCCTCGGCGGATTGCGCGATGAGGCGGAGATTCGCGGCCATCGGCGCACCTATGTGGGCGCCCTGCCCGGGCGTATCATTCAGGCAATGAAGCAGGCCGGCAGCAACAACCCGGTTTTCATGCTGGATGAACTGGATAAGGTCGGCGGCGCCGATTTCCGTGGCGACCCGTCCTCGGCGTTGCTGGAATTGCTCGATCCCGAGCAGAATCATGCTTTTTCCGACCATTACATCCATTTGCCCTTTGATCTTTCCAAGGTTCTGTTTATCGCCACGGCCAACGTTCTCGACAGCGTCCCTTCAGCGCTCAGGGATCGCCTGGAAGTGATACGCCTGGCCGGTTACAGTGCCGAGCAGAAACTTGCCATAGCCCGACGCTACCTGATTCCCAGACAGTTGGAGGCCAACGGTTTACAAACGGGCGATCTTGATTTTTCAAACAACGCTCTGCATCGCGTGATAACCGAATATACCGCCGAGGCCGGCTTGCGAAACCTGGAACGGGAAATCGGCAGTATCTGCCGCAAAATCGCGCGACGACGGGCCGAGGGTAATTCGCGCCCGGTGCGGGTGAGCGGCGCCACGGTGGCCACCTATCTTGGTCCGCCCCGGTTTGCTGACGAGGACAAGCTGGGTTGCCACGAGACAGGCGTGGCTACCGGACTGGCCTGGACCGAAGTTGGCGGTCAGATTCTGCATGTCGAGGCCAGCGCCATGCCCGGTAGCGGCCAACTGCATCTGACCGGTCAACTTGGCACGGTTATGAAGGAAAGCGCCCAGGCCGCCCTCAGCTATGCCCGGGCCCATGCCGAGCAATACGGCATCGATCCCGATTTTCACCACAAGATCGATGTGCACGTTCATGTTCCGGCCGGTGCCATCCCGAAGGATGGCCCGAGCGCCGGCGTCACGATGCTTACCGCGCTGGTTTCGATTCTCTCCCGGCGACCGGTCAATCGTGAGGTGGCCATGACCGGAGAAATCACTCTGCGTGGCCAGGTGTTGCCCGTCGGCGGGGTCAAGGAGAAGCTTCTGGCCGCAGTGCGGGCCGGCATGCAGGTCGTGGTGCTGCCACGGCGCAACCAGAAGGATCTGGCGGATGTGCCCGCGGCGATGAAGCGCAAGCTGCGGCTGGTTTTTGCCGACCGGGTGGAGGATGTCCTGGCGGCGGCCCTGGAGGAAAGGGCATGAGACTTTCGGAGCTTGGCGAGTTCGGTTTCATTGAACGTATCCGTGCCGCTGCAGTAACCGGCGAGGGGGTCTGTCACGGCATCGGCGACGATTGTGCGGTTCTTGAATTGCCTCGTGGCGAGCGTCTTCTGACCAGCAAGGATCTGCTCATCGAGGGAATCCATTTCCAGCGTTGCTGGACCGACAGCCGTCGCCTGGGCCGCAAAAGTGTGTCGGTCAACGTCAGCGATATCGCGGCTATGGGTGGTCGGCCGCGCCATCTCTACCTTGGCCTCGGGGTTCCGGCTGACTTCCCGGTGGAAGAACTGCAATTGTTCATGGATGGTTTTCTTGAGGCCGCCGCGGAATACGGAGCCTGCCTGGTTGGCGGCGATACCTGCCGCTCCCCGGGACCGCTGCTGATCAGCGTGACCGCCGAAGGCGCGGTTGCGGCAGGCCGGGAGGTGCGCCGTGCCGGTGCTGCGCCGGGACAGGCCATATACGTCTCCGGCACCCTGGGAGACAGTGCCCTGGCTTTGCATCGGCATACCGCCGGCCAACCGCTCGACCCCTGGCTTGCCTCCCGACATCACGATCCCGTGGCCCGCGTTGCCCTGGGGAAAGCTCTGTCGGAAAACGGTCTGGCCCGCGCCATGATCGATGTGTCCGATGGCCTGCTTGCCGACCTTGGGCATATTCTGAAGGCGTCGAATGTCGGTGCCATGCTGGAAGAATCCTGCCTGCCTCTTTCCGGGCCTTTCCAGTCTGCCCTGGCGTTGGAACCGCAGCTCTTGCCGCTCGCCCTGAGCGGTGGCGAAGATTATGAGCTGCTGTTTGCCGCGCAGCCGGAACAGGAGGGTGCCTTGCAGGCTCTGGCCAATCAACTGGCGGTGCCGATTACCCGAATCGGCACCATAATTCCGGCTGGTGAAGGGCTTTGCCTGCGCAATGCTGCCGGGGAGGTGCGGGCGGCCGATCGCCGAGGTTTCAATCATTTTGCCGGGGGCTGACCGGCGCCTTTTTCGGAAACGGGTCGTAAACCTTAAAGCCGCCGGTAACGTCCTAGCAGCAGCCACCGGTCGGCTGGAACGATCCTTGCCCGAAACCGAAAACAATCAGGACGTTTCAAGCCGCCCGGCCAGGTGGTCTGCCACTCGCCCGCGTCAAAGGAGCTGGTCGATGAGAGTTGAAATTACCTACAAATTCATCATGGGGTTCATCATCGTGGTCGCCTCGATCGTGGCTCTGAACTATCTGGTTCCGGCGGCAGGGCTGGTGCCGCATTATATGGAACAGGCTCTTTCGACAGCCTGTGCCCTGCTGGTCGGCCTGTTGCTCGGGTGGATTTTTTCAAAAGCATTCACGGCCAATATTCTCGTTCTTAAAACAGCGGCAGGGCGCATCAGTGGAGGCGATCTTTCCCAGACTGTGTGTCTGCCCAGCAATCTGCTGCCCGACGAAACAGCGGAACTGGCCGAGTCCCTCAATCTGGTGACGGTCAACTTGCGGGAGCTGGTTGGCTATATCCGTTCTTCTTCCTTGAGGGTCGCCGAAGAAGCGCAGGGCCTTGCCGCCATGTCCCAGCAAGTCATGGCTTCGGCCCATGAGGTGAACGGTGCCGTGGAAATGATAAGCCGCGGAGCGGAAACCCAGTCGGCCATGGTGGAACAAGCCTCCGATCACTTCCGGCACATGACCCTGACGGTCGAGCAGGTTGCCGATGCCGCCCGGGCAGCGGCCGGTGCCGCGAATGAAACCATGCACACGGCGGAACGTGGCGGCCAGGTGGTGAATGTCGCCATGGGCAAGCTCGGGCAGGTTTTTGACGGTGTGGAGCAGCACGGCCAGCAGATGCTGTCCTTTAGCGCCCGGGTGCAGAAGATTGGAAAGGTGGCCGATCTCATAACCGGTCTTTCTCAAAAAACCAATCTTCTGGCGCTCAATGCATCCATTGAAGCGGCGCGTGCCGGAGAGCACGGCCGGGGCTTCACCGTAGTTGCCGAGGAAATCTGCAAACTGGCCGATTCGTCGGAACGGGCCATGGCGGATATTATGGCCATGATCGAAGTATTACAGGACGAAAGCGTCCGTATCCAGGCAGATCTGAAAGAACATGTGGCGGACATGGGCGCGGGTCGCTCTGCCGTACGTCGGACAGGCCAGGCGTTTGAAGAGATTGTCACCACGGCCAAGCTTGCCGGGGAGCGGGCGGAGGCCATCAGCATGCTTTCCCGGAAGCAGGTCGAAGAAGTTGGAAAAACGGCCGATGTCGTCGAAGAGATCGCACGCGTGGTTACGGAAAATGCCGCCGCCAGCGAGGAAGCCTCGGTAGCCAGCGAACAACAGTCGGCCGCCATGGAGAATCTGGCTCTGTCGGCCCGAAGCCTTCATGCTCTGGCCGAAGACCTGCAAGGGCGGGTCAGCCGTTTCCAGCTTGGACTTTCGCGGGAACAGGAATGAATCAGACTCTGCTTCTGACATCGGGATCATCGCTGTTCGGCCTTGCTGTGAAGGATGTAGCAGAGGTTCTCGATCCCCGGCCGGTATATCCGGTGCCGCGGGCGCCGTCATGGGTGCTGGGGGCGGTTGGCCGGCACGACAGGGTGTTGCCGGTGATCGATCTGGCATGCCTGCACGGAACCCGCCAGGGGGAGAAGGGGCAGATCGTGGTGTTGGACGGGGGGCGCCTGTCCCTGGCGGTCACCGTGGTGCATGGCCTGACGCAGCGCGGGTTTGGGATGCCGGGCGCCCTGCATCTTCCCTGGGTGGTTGAAATGTTCATCTGTTCCCGGGGTCTGGCCGGCCTGATCGACCCCGGTGCCTTGACGGATTTTCTGAAACAGAGTCTGCTCGCCGCCCGTTGCTTTTTCGGCGATTCGCTGGCGGCCTGGGAGGGCCGATGATGGCGCAGGAGTGCAAGCAGATTTTTCTGGCGGAAAGTCAGGAGCATCTGCTCAACGCCAGGACCTGGCTTTCGGTGCTGGCAGGTGACCCTCAAAACCGGCAGGTCCTCGATGATCTGTTTCGTTGCCTGCATTCCATCAAGGGCATGGCAGCCAGTCTCGGTTATCGACGCATGGCGGACATGGCGCATGTCATGGAAGATGGTCTTGATCGTTTGCGCCGTTCAGACAGTCTGCCAAAGGAGGCTCTTGGACAGTTGTACCGGGGGCTCGATTATCTCGACGGTAAGCTGACCGACGCGGCGGCCGGCAAGCCGGATGCCGCCGATGGCACCGACGGCGATGGTTCGCGTGGGGCGACCCTTCATGCACTGGTGATCCGCATGCCGGGCGCCAGCTGCTGTCAATGGCTTTTATTGCTCAACGAGTTGATGCGGCTGGGAAACCTGGAAGTCTGCCGGCCCGACCCTGACGCCATCGCCGGGGGGATCCTGCCGCAGGAGTTGGAAGTTGAGTTGCGTGGGGTTGTTGACCGGGAACAGATTGAGCGCCGCTGCCGAAAGATCCATGAGAATCTGCGAATAACAGATCGCACGAAATCGATATCGATGCCTGCCTTGTCCCTGCAACAGGGTGTCGGCGAGAGCACGGTGCGCATCGCGACCCAGGTGCTGGACCGCTTGGCAGGACTGAGCGGAGAGCTTCTGACAGTGCGTCACCGACTGCAAGAGGCGCTGCGCCTCGGGCAGCCGGAGGCGATTGAAGGCAGCTGCCAGCAACTCGACCATTTGCTTGCCGTGTTGCGCCGGCAGGTGCTTGATGCGCGCATGGTGCCGCTGGAAACGATCACAGCGCCGCTTTTCCGGCAGGTCAGGGAATCGTGCCGCGTCACGGGAAAAAAAATCCGCCTCAACCTGATCGGCACCGAAGTGCGGCTGGACCGGGCTATTCTGGAAGCCCTATCCGAACCGCTGCTGCACATGGTTCGCAATGCTGTGGATCACGGGATTGAAGACAGCGGCACCATCACCATCGCGGCGCGTCGCGACCATGACCGGATAACCCTTGATGTCAGTGACGACGGGCGCGGCTTCGATATGACGGAGCTGGTTCGTCGTGCCCGCCAGGAAGGTCTGCTGCCGCCATCCCGGGAAGCGAAGCTGGACGCCGACCAGATGCTCAAAGTCCTCTGCCTGCCGGGCTTCACGACCTCTGCGGCCATTACCGAAACCTCCGGTCGTGGCATTGGCATGGATGTGGTTCGTCATACCGTCGACAAGCTCGGCGGTTCGCTCGAAATTCTTTCCGGACCGGGCGAGGGAGCCAGCTTTCGCTTCATCCTGCCGCTGACCGTTGCCATTTTACCGGTTCTTTTGGTGGAATCGGCAGGGAGGACGCTGGGCTTGCCGCTGATGTGGATTGAAAAAACCATGGAGGTGCCACGACAGGCTTTGCATCCCGCCAATGGAGGATATGTCGCCGACCTGGGGCCGCGGCAACTGCCGGTTTTTCCTCTCGCCGGATTGCTGGGGCTTTCCCCGGCCTCGAAGCCTTGCGCATCGACGGTCGTCTGCGAATTAAGAGGCGGGCATGCCGGTCTTGCGGTGGACACGATCATCGGGCAGAAGGAGGTCTACGTCAAACCATTGCTTTTCCCGCTGGATTGCGTCCCGGGATTGACCGGTTCCACCATTCTGGGGGATGGTCGTGTAATATTTTTGCTCGACCCAGGCAGCCTGCTGTCGAGCCAACACGGGGTAGTTTTTCAAGGAGAGACATCATGCATCTGAACTTTCTGGCGCCAATGGCGTTCCTGTTGGCACTGATCGGGCTGGTCGCACCCTGCGCTCAGGCCGCGCAGACCAGCCTGGAGACCGTTGTTGCCGCACTGCAGAAGCCGTTTCAGCCGACAACCCGGCAGAACCGCATTCGGGATTTTCAGGCCCGCTTCACCCAGGAAGCCTATCTGGGATCCCTGGATCAATTGCAGACCGCCAGCGGACGGGTGGTGGTGAGCTTCGCCGACCAGCAGACGCCAGTGGCTCGTTTTCGTTGGGAATACCTGCAACCGGATCCGCAACTGATCGTTTCCGATGGCCGTACGCTCTGGGTTTATGTTCCCGAAAACCGGCAGGTTATCGAGTCTCCCGTGCCGGCAGGCGCACAGGCCGGAGAGGACAATCCGCTGGCTTTCCTTACCGATCTGGGCAATCTGTCCCGCCAGTTCACCATAAGCTGGGGTTCCCCACGGAAAAGCCCGGAGGGGCATTTCCGGCTGGTTCTGCAACCGCGGCAACCGTCCGCGTATATCGAGAAGCTGGCGGTGGAGGTGGATAAAAACGTGGTGGCCGGCAAAACGGGCTATCCGCTGCTGACGGCAACCCTTTTCGGCACCGGCGACAACCGCACCACCGTGCGTTTCAGCGAGGTCTCTCTCAACCGATCCCCGGCACCTTCCTTATACCGGTTCAGTCCGCCACCTGGCACGGAAATCATACGGCCCGGCAAGGGCACAGCCTTCGAGCCATGACATCGAGCGGCCCGCAAAGGGGGAGTGAATGGTGTTCCAGGTTTCTATGGCGGGGGCGCCGGTGTTGGCCTCCCTTCGGCTCGGGAAATCACTAATTTCTTTTCCTGCCATCCGGGCTGTGATATAAGCCATTGATCATCCAAGAATTTTCTGCAAGAAGGGACAAAACATGCCGAGTTTTGATATTGTTTCCAAAGTCGACATGCAGGAGATCGACAATGCCGTCAACCAGACACGCAAGGAAATTGCCCAGCGCTACGATTTCAAGGGCACGCACAATGAAATCGATCTGGACAACGAGGCCATTGTTATGCTGGGTGCGGATGATTACAAACTGGAGGCCGTAATCGACGTGCTCAAGGGCAAGCTGGCCCGGCGCAACGTTTCAGCCAAATGCCTAGATTTCGGCAAGAAGGAGCCGGCTTCCGGCGGCGCGGTGCGGCAGAGGGTCTCGATCATACAGGGCGTTTCCAAGGAAAAAGGCAAGGAAATCATCAAGCTTGTCAAAGACAGCAAACTCAAGGTCCAGGCCCAGATCATGGAGGACCAGGTGCGGGTCTCGGGCAAAAAAATCGATGATCTGCAGGAAGTCATGCAGCTTCTCAAAGGGCGGGATCTTGGCATCGAATTGCAGTTCGTGAATATGCGCTCCTGATCCGGCACAAGGCGCCGGACCTGAAGGAATCAAAAATTGTGAAAAAACGCAAAGTCAGTATGATCAGCCTTGGCTGTCCGAAAAATCTGGTGGATGCCGAGGTGATGCTGGGGCATCTGCCGCCGGACCGTTTCGAAATCGTCACCGACGAGGCCGAGGCCGACATCATCATCGTCAATACCTGCGGTTTCATCAGCGACGCCAAGGAAGAGTCGGTGGAAACCCTGCTGGAAGCCATCGAATGCAAGAAATCGGGGCGTTGCAGCCTGCTGATCGTTACGGGCTGCCTGTCGCAGCGTTATCCCGAGGAACTGGCCGTGGAAATGCCGGAGGTCGATATCCTGCTCGGCACCGGCGAAGTGCCACGCATTCTTGAGTTTATCGAGGCACACGATCGCGGGGAAGCGGTCCGCCAGTCGGTAGGGCTGCCGCAATACCTTTATGACCATGCCACGCCCCGGGCTGCGTCTTCTCCGTTCTATTCGGCCTATGTGAAAATCGCCGAAGGTTGCAACAATCTCTGTTCCTACTGCATTATCCCGCAACTGCGCGGTCCGCTGCGCTCTCGCTCCATCGCTTCGGTAAAGGCGGAAGTGCAGAGGCTGGTTGCGTCCGGGGTGCAGGAAATCAATCTCATAGCCCAGGATATCACCGCTTTCGGCGCCGATCGTCATGACGGTGCGCACCTGGAGGGTCTGTTACGTGAGCTGGTAACGATTCCCGAGCTGCACTGGCTGCGGCTGTTGTATGCATATCCGGACGGTATCACCGACGGGCTTATCGAACTGGTGGCGACGGAAGACAAGATCTGCAGCTACTGCGATGTGCCATTGCAGCATATCGACGATCGTGTGTTGGCGAGCATGAATCGCCGGGTCGGGGAAGACGCCATCCGCGACCTGGTCGCGCGTATGCGCCGGCGCATCCCTGACCTGACCCTGCGCACCTCCTTTATCGTCGGATTTCCCGGTGAGACGGAGGCCGAGTTTGCCAAGTTGCTGGCGTTTGTCGAGGAGGGGTATTTCGACCGGGTCGGGGTGTTCCGCTACTCCCGCGAAGAAGGGACCCCGGCGGCGGCACTGCCGGGCCAGGTGCCCGAGCGGGTCAAACAGAGCCGCTACAATAAACTGATGAAGGCGCAGCAAAGGGTCTCTTTCCGGCGCAACCGGGCTCTGGTCGGACGCATCGAGCCGGTCCTGGTTGAAGGGTACAGCGAAGAGACCGACCTGCTGCTCAGCGGCCGCAGCGTCCGGCAGGCTCCCGATGTCGATGGCCAGGTCTATATTACCGCCGGGCAGGCCGATATCGGGCAGATCGTGCCGCTGCGCATTACCGATTCGTCCGAATACGATCTCATCGGGGAGATCGTCGACGAGTTCCCGCCACTGTCAACCTGACCTGTTCCTGTTTCGGAGGACAAGCCTTGTCGCCCTGGCGCCTGCTGGTCATTGGTGTTTTGTGGATTGGCGTCGCCGCCGCCTTCTGGCATGTGGTGCAAAACAGGGAACAACATCCCTTAAGCCGAACCCGCCTGTTGCTCGGAACGGTGGTGGAGATCACAATCTACGATGAACGGCCGCAGCGGTTTGCCGACAGCGTCGATGCCGCTTTCCAGGAAATGGCCCGCATTGAAAGTCTGACCAGTTTTCACCAGCCCCAAAGCGATGTGACGCGCCTGTCCTCGACCACAGGCACTTTTGCTGCCGCACCGGAAGTTCTTGAAATCCTGAAGCAGGGATTAAAAATATCCAGAGCCAGCGATGGCGCCTTCGATATGACGCTGGGACGGCTCAAGGCGCTGTGGGGGTTTGGCTCGCCGCATCCGCGGCGGCCGGCTCCGGAGGATATCAGGGAGGCTTTGCAGGGGAGCGGCAGCGAGGCCCTGTCCATCGAACAGGGGCGTGTCCTCAAGCATACCAATGCCCGGATCGATCTGGGCGGTATCGCCAAGGGCTATATCATAGACCGTGCGGCGGCGCTGCTGCAGCGGGCAGGTGTGCGCTGTGCCGCCATTAATGTCGGCGGCGATCTGCGGCTCATCGGTCGTCGCGCTGTTCCCTGGCGCATCGCCATTCGTCATCCCCGGCACAGCGATGCGCTGCTGGCCACCCTGGTTCTTGCCGAACCTTTGGCAGTAGTCACCTCCGGGGATTACGAGCGGTTTTTTGAACAGGGCGGGGTGCGTTACCACCATCTGTTCGATCCGGCCACGGGCATGCCCGCCAATCGCTGCCGCAGCGTTACCGTCGTTTCGCCGGAAGCCGCTCTGGCCGATGCCCTGGCGACGGCAGTATTCGTTATGGGGCCGGATGCCGGGCTGGCGCTGCTCGAGCGTTATTCCCGAACCGGCGGGCTGGTCGTCGACGCTGCGGGAGTTGTTCATGTCAGTCGCGGCTTGCGCAGTCAAGTGGTCTGGCCGTGATGGCCCGGAAATGCTTCACCCTCTGGGATTGTCTGGTCGTAGCCGTCCTCCTGATCACCGCCCTGGCCTCCTGGTTGCTCATGCCGCACGCCGACGGTGCAATGGTGATCGTCGAACGGCAGGGGCGCGTGCTGTTCAGGGCCCCGCTCCACTGCCGGCGCGAGGTTAGTCTGGACGGGCCTTTGGGCCCAACGGTGATCAGCATCGAGAACGGTTGGGTCCGGGTTAAGAACTCTTCCTGTCCGCGGCATCTCTGCCAGCACCACAAGGCCATCCGCCGGTCTGGCGAGATGCTGGCCTGTCTGCCCAACGGGCTTGTGATCCGGGTCGCAGGTCCGGTGTCGGTCCCGGAGCCTTATGATTTCCTCAGCCATTGACCGTCTGCGGGCCCGTCGCGAGGCTCTTCTGGCACTGTTCAGTGCGTTGGCCATCGCCATCCATGCCTTTGAGTTTTTGCTTCCCTCCCCGGTGCCCTGGTTGCGGCCTGGTTTGGCTAATATCCTGACACTGTGCGCCCTGTTTCTGTATGGGGGCCGTGCCGCATGGCTGGTGGCGCTGACCCGAATCTGTCTTGGCGGGCTGCTCCTCGGGACGCTGCTGTCGCCGACCTTTTTTCTGGCGTTAAGTGGCGGCGTGGCGGCAACCGCCATGATGACCCTGGCGCACATGCTCGCCGGCGGGCGACTGGGCACGGTTGGCATTTCAGTTCTGGGGGCCGCCGGGCATATTCTCGGTCAGTTGCTGATGGCCGCCTGGCTGCTGCGGCATCCGGGCGTGTGGCGTCTTTTTCCGCCGCTGCTGATGCTGGCCGTGGTAACCGGAGCCTTCAACGGCCTCGCTGCCGATCTGCTGCTGCAGCGGCTGCGGTTGCGTCTGGCGCGGTGTCCCTGATTCCGCTGAGCCGATTTTTTCGAGAGGAGGCCTGCATGCGCCGCCTGCTGTTTTTGCTGCCTTATCTGAAAACCTACCGGGCGCTGCTGCTTTCGGGTCTTGTCTGGCTGCTGCTGACGGATTTGCTTGGCTTGTTGATCCCCTGGCTGATCAAGGAGGGGATCGACAGCGTGCAGATGGCTCGATACGGGCAATTGACCACTGTCGGCGGGCTGCTGGCAGGGGCGGCGCTGGTGCGCTTTGTGACGCGCAGCTGGTCCCGGTATCCGTTTCTGCATGCCGCCTGTCGTCTGGAAAACGCTCTGCGTCACGATCTTCTGAATCGTTTGCTTGCGCAGAACGGGTCTTTTTTCGATCGCTTTCGAACCGGAGATCTTTTATCGAGGTTCACCAACGATATCAACAACTTGCGGACCCTCGCAGGGTTCGGGCTGATGATCTTCGTCAACACTCTGGCTGTATATGGCATGACCCTTGTCGTTTTGCTGCGCATGTCTGCACCTCTGACACTGGCGGCTTTGCTGCCGTACCCGTTGTTGCTGCTGCTGACCCGCTATCTTTCGACGCGTCTGCAGACCGCCTCGGCACGGGTCCAGATGGGCCTGGGGAAGGTCAGCGAAGCTCTGGAAGAAGGCATCAGCGGGCAAGCCGTGATCCGCAGCAGCGGCTTGCAGGCCCTGCGCGCCGACCGATTCGATGGGCACAATAACGATTATCTGGATGCCAGCCTCAGCCTTGCACG
>NZ_JBFWJQ010000028.1:0-25733 GCF_050253115.1 Syntrophotalea sp. | reverse complement strand
AGGTCGCCAAGATTTGCCTCGCGCAGCATGGTCATGACATGCTCGGTGCGCAGTTTTTCGAGAAAATCCCTGGCTGTCGAAAGGTCCATCAGCGATCATCCTTTCCTGGGGCAACCATGAACCTGTATGGCTTTTTTATCGAAAGAATCGCTAATATATCAGAGAGGCCGGCCAATCCCAAGCGCAAAATAGCGATGCATCTTGACTTTGCGTCTGGGTTGAACCTAGTATACCCCTTTTAAAGCTGCCACGTAGAGGGAGAAAAGGGTTGCCGGACCGGGCTATTGGAGTATTCGACTCAGGGGTTGGGGGACTGACGGTCCTCAAGGAGATTCAGCGGTTGCTGCCGGGGGAAGACCTGCTCTACCTGGGGGACACGGCCCGCGTTCCCTATGGCACCAAAAGCCCCGCGACGGTGAGGCGCTACGCGATGGAGGCGGCCGCCTTTCTGACCCGCCGCCGGGTCAAGATGCTTGTCGTGGCGTGCAATACCGCCTCGTCCGTGGCACTGGCCGATCTCGAAAACCAATACAAGCTGCCGGTTATCGGTGTGATCGAGCCCGGCGCGAAACGGGCTGTGTCGGTAACCCGCAGCGGTCGCATCGGCGTGATCGGCACCGAGGGCACCATCAAGAGCGGCGCCTACACTGTAGCCATCAAACGGCTTGCCCCCGATGCCGACGTGGTGTCCATTGCCTGTCCGCTGTTCGTTCCACTGGTGGAGGAAGGCTGGCTGAACCATCCCGTAACCCATCTGACGGCGCGGGCTTATCTCGACAACCTGCGCCATCTCGGGATTGACACACTGGTCCTCGGTTGTACCCATTATCCCTTGCTCAAGCCGGTGTTGCAGGAGGTTCTCGGCCCGGAGGTCATTCTGATCGATTCCGCCGAAGAGACCGCTTTCACCGTTGCCGCCATGTTGGGGCATTGCCATCGCCTCCGGCCCTCGGGGGAGATCTGTACCGCGCAGTTTTTCGTCACCGATGTTCCCGAGCGGTTTCAACGGGTCGGCAGTGAGTTCCTTGGCTGTCCCCTCGCGACCGTGGAACAGGTTGCCCTCGACTGACATGGCTGGCAAGCCTCTGTTGAGCCTTCCGGTCAAGGAAAAATGCCATGGAGCCCGCTTCCCGTCGTTATCTGATTCCCCTGCTGATGCTGTTGCTACTGGCCGCCGGATTGTTTGCCTACCAGGCCACACGCAGGGCCAAGCAGCATTCGCCTCCTTCAGCCGTAAGCGTCGAGCCGTTGCCGCAGCGCGAAGTCATTCTGTATTTCGCCAGCCGTAATGGCATGGGCCTGGTCGCTGAAGCCCGCGACGTTGCGGATGCCGGGGAAAATCGCCTGGCAGAGGAAATCATCCGGGAACTGGGCGACGGACCGGACGGCGATCTGGTTCCGGTTCTGCCAGCGGGTGCCGTGCTGCGTGGCTACAGTGAACTGGACGGGGTTGCAACCCTCGACTTCAGCCGCGAGCTGGTTTCCGCGCATCCGGGCGGCAGCATGTCAGAACTGCTGACGGTTTACGGTCTGGCCAACAGCCTGGCCGTAAACGTTCCGCACATCCGGAAAGTACGCATTCTGGTGGAGGGGCAGGCCGTGGAAACCCTCAAGGGCCACGTCGATCTGCGCCAGCCGGTTGCCGCCGATTTCCGTTTTACCGACCCGGCCGCCGAGAACGCGGCAGCCACCCCACAGGAGAACTTGTAACATGGCCGATTTTGTCAACGCCATCAAGCAGCGCGTTCTGATCCTGGATGGTGCCATGGGTACCATGCTGCAGGAGCGCGGCCTCAAGGCCGGCGGCTGCCCGGAAGAGATGAACCTGAGTGCTCCGCATGTTGTGGAAGCGGTGCATAGGGAGTACGCCGAGGCTGGCGCCGATATCATTGTCTCCAACAGCTTCGGCGGCAGCCGTTTGAAACTGGCTCATTACGGGCTGGAACACCGGGTGCGCGAGATCAACGCCGGCGCTGTGGAACTGGCGCGTCGTGCTGCCGGCGAGGGGCGCTTCGTGGCTGCGTCCATGGGACCGACGGGGCGCTTTTTGCAGCCGGTGGGGGATGCCGGCTTCGATGAAATGGTCGAGGTGTTTGGCGAGCAGGTGCGCGCTTTTGCCGAGGCCGGCGCTGACCTGATCACCCTGGAGACGTTTCTGGACATCGCCGAATTGCGCGCAGCGGTGATCGCCTGCCATGAATTCTCCGATCTGCCGGTCATGGCCCTGATGACCTTTGAGGACGCGGGCCGCAGCGTGCTTGGCACCTCGCCGGAAGCCGCCGCCGTGACCCTCGAAGGTCTGGGCGTGACGGTGGTCGGTTCCAATTGCGGGCTGGGTGTGGAAGGTATCCATGATGTGCTGGCCCGCATGCGCAAGGTCTGCGCGACGCCCCTGATCGCCCAGCCAAATGCCGGATTGCCGCAGCTGATCGACGGGCGTACGGTGTTCAATGCCACCCCGCAGGACATGGTGGCCTATCACCAGCGGTTGCTCGACATTGGCGTGCGGGTCATCGGCGGCTGCTGCGGCACCACTCCCGCCCATATTTCCGCCATGCGCCAGGCATTGCAGGGCCTGACACAGGACTGGACCCCGCCGCCGCGGCGCTGCCTGCTGTCGAGCCGCACCTCGGTGGCTGAAATCGGCGGACAGGCCGCCTGTGCCATAATCGGTGAACGCATCAACCCCACCGGGCGCAAAGCCTATGCCCAGGAACTGCGCGAGGGGAAAACCGCCTATGTCCGGCGCGAGGCCCAGGTTCAGGTGGCCGCCGGCGCCCATTTGCTGGATGTCAATTGCGGAGCTCCCGGTGTCGACGAGCCTGCCGCCCTGGAACGGGCGGTGCTGGCGATCGAAGGGGTGACGCAGGTGCCGCTGGTGCTCGATTCCTCCGATCCGGCGGCGCTGGAGCGGGGGCTTAAGGTCGCCGATGGCAAGGTGCTGATCAATTCCGTGTCGGGGGAAGCAAAGAGCCTGCAAGGGATTCTGCCCTTGGCCAGAAAGTACGGCGCGGCGGTGATTGCTCTGGCGCTCGACGGTTCAGGCATCCCCGAAACCGCCGAGGAACGCCTGTCGGTGGCTCGGCGCATTCGCGACGCGGCCCTGCAGTCTGGCATAGCGCCGCAGGATATCGTGGTGGATTGCCTGACTCTGACCGTGTCGGCGGAGCAGAAGCGGGCCATGGAGACCATCCGCACCCTGCGCCTGGTTCGTGACGAGCTGGGCATGGCGACGGCGCTGGGAGTCAGCAATATTTCCTTCGGGCTGCCGTGTCGCCCGGTACTGTCTTCGGTGTTTTTCGCCATGGCCCTTGAGGCCGGACTTTCGGCGGCGATCATCAATCCCCGCGACGAACGCATGATGGATGCCTACCGTGCCGCCATGGTGCTGCTCGGCAAGGATCTTCGGGCCGAGCGATATATCGCCGCGTACGCCGATGTCGCTTCCGCGCCACCGGCATCCGCCACCCCCGATATCGCCGTCGGGATCCGCGAACGCCTTTCTGCGGCGATTATCGAAGGCGACAAGGATGGCGTTGTGACCCTGGTCGAACAGGCCCTTGGCGAAGGCCTCGATACGGCGGCTATCAGCAACGAGGGTCTGCTTCCCGGCCTGGAGGAGGTCGGCCGGCGGTTTGGCGAAAACCGCATTTTCCTGCCTCAGGTCATGCAGTCGGCGGAAACCATGCAGGCGGCCTTCGCGCGCCTCAAGCAGGAAATGCACGGTTCGGCCGTCGCATCCCTGGGGCGTATTCTGATGGCGACCGTTGAAGGGGATATCCACGATATCGGCAAGAATATCGTTTGTACCCTGCTGGAGAATCACGGTTTCGAAGTGATCGACCTGGGCAAGAACGTGCCGGCCGAGCGTATTCTGCAAAAGGCTCTGGAGCTGCAAGTCGATGCCGTGGGCCTGTCGGCCCTGATGACCACCACCATCGAACAGATGCGGGTGACGATCGCACGCCTGCGGGAAGCGGGCGTCAAGGTCCTGACCATGGTTGGCGGTGCGGTGGTGACCCAGGAATACGCCGATGAGATCGGCGCCGACATGTATGCTGCCGATGCCCTGGAGGCCGTGGCCAAAGCGAAGCAGCTGTTGGCTGACAGACGCTGAGTCAGGCGCGATTTTGTTGCGCCGCACGATAGGCTGTGATAACTATGGGCGGCCTCTTTTCCGTCCTGGTAAACCGCGAGGGACCCATGGTTGGTGGCTTCAATCATAACTTTCGATACAAGGGCCGCGTGTTTCACGTGCAGACCGAGGATGGAGGCTCCCGGCATCCCCACATCGTCACCCTGTTGTACGAGGGGGGAACCATCCTGGCCTCCAGCAGGACTTCCTATGCCGACCTGCTTGGCGCGGACGACCTGCGGCCTCTGGTCGAAGAACGCATGAAATGCCAGCACCAGGACATGTTGAAGCGTCTGCGGTCCGGGGAGTTCGATGCCAGGGCCGGATGCACCGAAGGCTCTGTTGCGTTGTCCGACGCCCTTCCCCGTTCCTGCGGCGGCGTTTCGGGCGTATCAATTCAGGATCAGCCCAAAGAGGCCGCAACGAACCCGGCTGCCTCGCCAGGTTCGCTGGACGAACTGGTGTTCGCCTATCTGGCCGGCAACGATCCCCGCTACACGAAATCGTAATCGTCTGCCCGCCGGCCGCGCCGGTCGAAGTCGCGACCTTCGCTGTGGGGCGGGCCCGGTTTTTTTGAGGAAAGGAAACGTAGGTACGATGTTGAGCCAACAAACCGTCCAGAAGCTTGAGCAGACCGCCAGGGAATTGCGCGTCGATATCCTGAAAATGCTGCATCAGTCCCAGTCCGGACATACCGGTGGCAGCCTTTCGGCCATCGATATCATGACCGTGCTGTTTTTCCACCAGATGAAGCATGACGCCGCTCGCCGGGACTGGGCCGAACGCGATCGTTTCGTGTTGTCCAAGGGCCATGCGGCACCAGCCCTGTATGCCTGTCTGTCTCGCGCCGGATATTTTCCACAGGAAGACCTTGCGACCCTGCGTCAGCTTGGCAGCCATCTGCAGGGACACCCCGATATGCGCAAGACGCCCGGCGTCGAAGTCTGTACCGGATCTCTGGGGCAGGGCCTTTCCCAGGCCGTCGGCCTGGCGCTGGCGAACCGCGTCGCCGGACGCGATTCCCGCGTTTATGCCCTGCTGGGAGATGGCGAACTGCAGGAGGGGCAGATCTGGGAGGCGGTGATGAGCGCCGCCCATTACAAGCTCTCCAATCTGTGCATCCTGGTTGATTGCAACGGCCTGCAGATCGATGGATTCACCGAAGACGTCATGAATGTCGGCCCGGTGGCCGCCAAGTTTGCCGCCTTCAACCTGCATGTCATCGAAACCGATGGTCACGATGTCGCTGCCGTGGCCCAGGCCCTGGCCGCGGCGCAAGCCTCCGATCGCCCGAGCGTTATCGTTGCCCGCACCGTCAAGGGCAAGGGGGTGTCGATTTTCGAAAACAAGGCCAAATACCACGGCGTGGCCCCCAGCGATGAAGAGTTGAAGCTCGCCCTGGAAGGCCTGGGCGCCGCGAGTTGACGTTCATGCCAGGAGTTTTTTTCGTTACGCTGTTGACGACATTCGTGCTTGAAGAAAGCCTATACAAGGAAGTGAAAAACCCATGATTGCAACCAGAGACGCATACGGCCAGGCTTTGCTGGAGCTTGGCCGCCAGAATCCGAAAATCGTGGCCCTGGACGCCGATCTGTCCGGTTCGACCAAGACCGCCCAGTTCGCCAGAGAATTTCCGGAGCGCTTTTTTAATGCCGGCATCGCCGAGGCCAACATGGTCGGCATGGCTGCCGGACTGGCCGCCGGCGGTCTGATCCCCTTTGCCTCGACCTTCGCGGTATTTGCCGCCGGCCGGGCCTTTGAGCAGATTCGCCAGTCTCTGGCCTATCCCCGAATGAACGTCAAAGTGGTTGCCACCCATGGTGGCATCACCGTCGGCGAAGACGGCGGTTCCCACCAGTCGGTAGAGGACCTTGCGATCATGCGCAGCCTGCCCAACATGACCGTGCTGTGTCCCGCCGACGGCCCGGAAACCGCAGCCGCCATCCGTGCCGTGGCGGCATACGACGGGCCGGTTTATGTTCGCCTGGGGCGCGGCAAGGTGCCGGTGGTTTTCCCCTCCGATTGCAATTTTGAAATCGGCCGCGGCGTCACTCTGCGCGATGGCGATGCTGTGACCCTCATCGGCACCGGACTGCTCACCGCCATGGCTCTGGACGCGGCCGAAATACTGGCCGCCAGGGGGATCCAGGCCCGGGTTCTGCACATGGGCAGCATCAAACCCCTCGATACGGAGCTGATGCTGAAAGCGGCACGGGAGACCGGCGCCATCGTCACCGCAGAGGAACATTCGATCATTGGCGGGCTTGGCGGCGCGGTATGCGAGGCGCTCGCCGAAGGGGCCCCGGCGCCGGTGGAAAGAGTCGGCATGCGCGACGTTTTCGGCCAGTCCGGTCCGGCCGGAAAACTGCTGGAACACTACGGATTGACCCCTGCCAGCCTGGTTGCAGCCGCCGAACGTGTTGTGGCGCGCAAGCGCCCGTCGGCTTGAAACAGCGGGACGACCCAGTGGAACAGCGTGCCAACATTCTGATAGTGGATGCCGATCAGGCCCTTGGAGTTGCGCTGGAGCAGCTGCTCGGCAGCCAGGGGCATCTGGTGCAATGGTGCGGAACCGGCCAGGACGCTCTGCAGCGATTGGCGAATTGCACGCCGGATTTGATGATCCTCGATCTGCAGCTCCCCGATCTCGACGGTTGGCACGTTTACGAACAGGTCGGCGATCTTGGCGACGCCTGCCCGGTGGTCGTCGCCACAGGCCGTGATCTGCCGGAACACGCCGTGACCACGCTGCTCAACGGTCCCGGTGATTATCTGCGCAAGCCGGCTCCCGTGGAGGACCTCGCAACAGTGGCGCAGCGTACTCTGGAAAACAGCCGCCTGCGCAAGGAACTGGCCTGCCTGCGTTGCCAGAAGGGGGAACGCTTTAACCAGTCGGCCATCATCGCCTGCAGCCGGGAAATGCACCAGGTTCTGGAAATGGTGCAGAAGGTTGCCGACAGCGATGCTTCCACGGTCTTCATCCATGGTGAAAGTGGCACCGGCAAGGAACTGGTGGCGCGGGCCATTCACTATCAGAGCGCCCGAGCTGACCAGCCCTTCATGGCTATCAACTGTGCCGCCGTGCCTTCGACCCTGCTCGAAAGCGAGCTGCTGGGGCATGAGAAGGGGGCCTTTACCGACGCGAAAAATCTTAAAAAGGGCCTGTTCGAGCTGGCCGATGGCGGTACCGTATTCCTCGATGAAATCGGAGACATGGATCCGGCCATGCAGGCCAAACTGCTGCGGGTGCTGGAAGAGCGCAGCTTTCGCAGGGTTGGCGGAACCCGGGATGTCTGTGTCGATGTGCGCATCGTGTCCGCCACCAATCGCGATCTGCGCAAGGCGATGGAAGACAAATCCTTCCGGCCCGACCTCTATTACCGTATCGGTGTGATTCCCATTCATCTGCCGCCGTTGCGCGAGCGGCGCGACGATATCCTTCCGCTGGCCGAATTTTTCATTCGCCAGTTCAACCGTGAGTTCAGCAAACAGGTCCAGGGCATTTCGCGCATGGCCCAGAAAATCCTGCTCGAATATGCCTGGCCGGGCAACATCCGCGAATTGCGCAACGTTATCGAACGAGCCATCATTCTGGAGTGCGAGGATCAGCTGCTGGTGGAAAATCTGCCAAGGGAGCTGGTCTCCCAGTCGGTGGAAGATAACCGCGGGCCACTTAATTTTCAGCTGCCACCCGAAGGGGTCGATATCGAGGAAGTTGAGCGCGAACTGCTTCGTCAGGCACTCGAAATGGCCAGGGGCAATCAGACCCAGGCTGCCAAGCTGCTGCATCTGGGGATTGACGCGTTTCGCTACCGTATGAAAAAATTCGGGTTTTTATAAACATCGCTGGCGGAAGAACGCAAGCTCCACCCACTGGGTGATGAATAACTGGAAAACGGCGCCGGGACGATGGGGCGCCGTTTTTTTTTTGCTGTTTCATGCCCAGCCCGGCATGCTCCCGCCACGAAATGCAGAATCGCCCTTGAGGTAGGATGTCAGGGGGTCGGCGCATAGCGTTGGATGTACCCATCCACGGTCACCTTGCGAGCGGTGTTCCGCGAACTCATGTAGCGGATTTTGCCGAATACCGGCCGCTGCGGACCCCAGGCGCGGTCGAAGCGGCCCATGACCCAGCCGATGCCGCCATAGGAGTTCGGGTCGCAGCCGTCCAGGGCGAAGCGGTCATTGAGTTCGCTCATGGCGGCCAAAGCCTGGCGGGGGCTTTCGCTCCAATGCAGGATCTGCTTGCCCCACAGCATGCGTAGATAGTTATGCAGGCGCCCCTCCCGTACCAGTTGCATCTGGGCGGCGTTCCACAGCGGATCGTGGGTCTGCGCCGTTTCCAGCTGCCGAAGGGTGTAAAGATAGGGTCGCGGGTCCTGGGAATGTGCTTCCAGGGTGGCCTGTGCCCAGTCGGGCAGCCCCTCAAAACGGTCGTAATCGTCCCGTTTGAAACAGAACAGATAGCCAAGTTCGCGCCAGGTGATCAGCTGGTCGAGAAATGCTTCGGCGGAAGCACTCAGGCCCCACCAGCCGCTGCGGCGTCCCCGGGTTTCCAGGGACAGGTCCGCGGGGTGCCAGCCTTGCATATCAAGCAGTTTCTGCACAATCTCGTGGCTCGCAAGGTGGCCGCGGCGCAGGTAGGGCGACAGGCCGCTGGTAACGTCCCGTTGCGGCTGGTTGCGGAAAGCTTCGTACAGGGCCAGATGCTCACGTAAAAACACCTCCAGCGCGGCATGGGCGGCGGCGCTGCCGCCCCTGATCGCCAGCGGCCGGGTGTCCTGGCCGATGGGCAGCTGTGCGAGGCGCTGCCGCTTTCCGTTCAACAGTGCGCGATCGGCCGCCGGCCAACCCCCGCTTATGGTGTCCGGCAGGGAAGGCAATGGCGGAAGGCTCACGCCGTTGAGAGGATCGGCCAGGGGTGGCTGCTGCAGGTGTGCAAGCAGGTGTTTCTGCATAAATCGCCGCAGGCTGTGAGCCGTGGTGAATTCACGGTCGGCAGCTTTCAGGGGCAGGATGCCGTTGCTGTCCACCCGCTCCAGCAGCACCGGCACACGTCGTGCCAGTTCCCGGGTTTCCCGTACCGAATCCCGTAGTGGTCGCAGGTCGCACACAATCAGACAGGCTTCTTTGGCAAGCTCCGTCAGAAGAGACGCGATCCGCCCGGGTCGATTCTCGACAAACGGGTAGTAGCTCGCCGGCTTGCCGGCCAGGCCGCGGGCGTTATCGGCCATGCCATCGAGGGCGAAGTGATGATGGCGCAGGTTGGCATGCGGGCGTTCGCAGGACAGGGTTTCCACCACCAGCAGCGGTCGCTGCAGATCCACGGCATGCTCCACGGCGCGCTGCAGGGCGAAATTCCACCCGCTGCGGCGGGTGGCGTTCATCCAGTAGAGGACGTAGCGTCCGGCGGCTCGGGGAGTGGCGCCGTTGAGGGTTTCGATGCGGATGGCGGGAACCGGCATGGCAAGCCTCCGTGGTCAGGTTAAAGGCAAGCCCCCAGGCACAAGGCTTGCGCAATCGGTGTCGCGGAAAAATACCCGCAGGTCGCTGTCTCTTGACCGATCGGTGACATGGATGTGATGACAAGCAACGCCTTGGCTGAAACACTGTGGACAAGGGGCGGAGCAAAATGCAGGACCTCAGGGGTTCGATGGCGATGACGGGTTTGGCGCTTCGCAGTCGAAGCGATCGGCGAGGAAACAGATGTCTGGAACAAAGCCACGTTTAACAAGCGCGGTTTTGACCCGTTCGGAAATGTCGCTGGCCAGCACCCGCTCCAGACGGATTTCATGTACGTAGGCCTTGATCGTGAAGCGGGTCAAAAAAGCGCGGTCATAGTGGTCTTCCACCAGCACCCGTATCGGCTTGTCGAGCTGCACGTAGGGGGAGCAGACGGCCGCTTCCCAGGCGATCTGCCTGACCGGTGCGATGGGCACCGTGGCCGGAAGGTGAAATTTTACCACCACCATCTCGTTGAGCTGTCCGGTGTTGGAATTGCTCACCGATCCGGTCTGTACCATGCTGTTGGGAAACGTCACCACCGAATCATCGAAGGTGCGGATCTGCACGGCGCGCAGGCCGATATTGATGACCTCGCCGTAGTGGTCTCCGACCTCGATCATGTCGCCGACATGGAAGGGTCGCTCAAACAGGATCAGGATGCCGGCGACGATATTGCGCACCAGATCCTGGGCGCCGAGGCCGACAGCCAGGCCCGCGGAGGCGGAAATCGTCAGCAGGGTGTTGAGCGGAGGGTGGATGATGACAAACAGGATATAGGCGAAGGAGGCGATCCAGGCCAGCAGCCGCAACACCGGATAGAGTCCGGAGATCAGCAGGCGATAGCGGCTGAACCGGTTGGCCAGGTATTTCATGAGGCGGCGCAGGAACAAAAGGCCGACAGCGGTTGCGGCGAGGATCAGCAGGCTTGTCACCAGCCGGTCCATGGAAAGATATTTGTCTATGAACTCAGGAAGTTCAGGTATTTGAAGGTCTTTCATGGCCGCCTCGCGATCGTCACTGGATAATGTTGCGCGTCTCCAACAAGGACGCTGTCGGGGCAAAAAACAGGGGATTGAGCTGGTAAAAGGGCTCGTCTTCGGCGGCGCGGGCGGATTGCAGCAGATTCATCTGGGTCAGATAATCCAGAAGCATCCGGCTCTGCATCACGGCGGTCCCGAAAATGGCGGCATGCTCCCGCGGCGAAAGGCCGCCATGGGCGAGAATTTCGGCCAGCGCGTAGAGCTGCGGTCGTTCCAGGTTCTTCAGTGCCCCATAGTCGAGTTTATCGAAGGGGGCGACGCGCAGGGACTGCTCCTGGGCATCGAATTCCAGGTAATGCAGCCAGTAGAAAAGGGCTGCCTGCATATTGCCCCGGGTGGCGGAAAACAGGTCGGAAAAGAAACGGTCGCGGAGATTGGCCTGATCGTCTTTCCCTGCCGGGTTGTTGGTCTTTGGTGCCGGATTGCCGCCATTGAGGAAGCCGACCGGATAGCCGCTGGTGTGCAGGCGCAGAAGCAGGGCGTCGCGGATTTCGGCCTGGCTGTTGAACTGGGTTTGCACCTGGTGGGTGAAATAACGGTCGATGTCAATCAGGTGCTTCATGCGCTGCCACGGATATTTGCGGCTGGTTGCCACCCACAGCAGGCGATGTCTGCTGGTCAGAACCAGCCGCAAAAAAGCGCGGCCCACCTCCAGGCCACCTACGGTTCTCAGTACCAGGTGGTGGAGCTCTTCCACAATGATGACGCTGCGCGGCATGGTTTGAAGATGCTTTTCAACATCGGCCAGCCCACTCGGCGCATGCGGCAGCGCAAACCGCTCCTGGCACCACTCCAGAAACGGGCCTTCATCGGTCAGTCGCTTCTCAAGATTGAGGCGCAGCACCGGAACCTGGTTGCCGAGCTCGCTTTGGAAGCAGTTGACCAACGAGGTTTTGCCGCTGCCATCGGGGCCGGTGACGGCGATGCTGCACAAAAGTCCCTCCTGCCAGCGCTGAAAAAGCTCCCGCAGCGTATCGAGATCCTTGTTCTTGCCGACCATGAACTCACGGTTTTTCAACGCCCCGCATGTGAACAGACGCCGGCACACCGGCGGCAGTTTTTCCGCCTTTTTGAGGATGGCTTCGGGAGTTGGCATGTCGGCGATGCTGCGTGCCACGGCTTCCGTTTTGGCGTTGCGCACATCGCCTCCCGGCCACATCCGTCGCACACCCTGCCACAAAAACTCCACGGACAGGAAGGCCTGCTGCAGCGGTTCCCGCAGGCTTTCGCGCCACTGTGTGCATTGGCGTCGCAGATGGCGCAAAGCGCGCAGCCGTTTCAGCCTTAACCGTTCTTTCCAGCCGAGGATGCGTTGCAGATCCTTGGAGATCAGGGTTAGCATTTTGCCGCATTCCTGCCTCAGATCCTCCAGCGACTGGCGGGATAGTTCCTGGAGCGGTTCGGCGATAGTCGCCAGTTGCTGCTCGGTGCGGCTGATCGTTTCCGTGACCAGTTGGCTGGTATCGGCCAGTTTTTTGCGGAGCGCGGCGTGATCCGCATCATCCTTTCGGGCTTCGGTGGCCAGACGGCTGCATTCTTCCGCGGCTGTTTCCAGGTTGAAGCGCAAACCGCGCCACATGTCGGCGCAGTTGCGGCTTATCTGCTCATATCGCTGCGCATAGGCGTCGCCCGCCGGTCGGTCTTCAGCGTGCAGGATGACCGGGCGGTGGCGATTGACCGCATCCTGCAGCGAGGGCTGCAGAATCTGGTAGCGGCGTTTCAGACGCATCCGCAACTGGCTGTATACTATCCTGACGATCGGCCGCAGTTTCCCGGAGCAGGCTTTTTCGACGATCCCCGGCCCTTCGATCTGCCAGATGCTGCAACCTTTCAGATGGCTGTGCTGGTGACGGTCCCGGATCAGAACCAGTTCCTCGGGTTGGTTGCGCATGATCTGGTTCAGGGCATCCGTGACGCTCTGAACCGCCTGTTTCCAGTAACGGTTCTGGGGGCGCACCTGATTCAGGCTGCGTTCCTGACGAACCCGCACGCGGTCATACAACCATAAGATGCGCGCCTCGATGGTCCGGGCCAGGCGCACCAGGGCTTCTCCGTCGGGAGGCTCGTTGGCCAGGGTTTCTTCAAAGGCCTTGCCGAGTAATTCGGCACTGCTGCGCAGGTGCCCGCTTACCTCGGCAAGATCCCTGGCGAGGATTTCATCGGCGGCGGCCAGCTCGGCAAGGTGTTGATCGATGGCCTTGTCAAACCCCGCGGTCAACTCCCCCAGCAGCGCCTCGAGTTGCGGCTGCTGGTCCACGACACTGAAAAAACGGTCGCGGCCGGCCAACTGATCCAGATATGCCCGACATGCGGATGGGTTCACAGCCAATGTTTCCTTCTGAAGAATTTGAACATGCCGCAGGCCAGAGTCAGCATCAGCAGCCATAGCAACGGATAGCTCCATCGCCAGTGCAGTTCCGGCATGTATTCGAAGTTCATGCCGTAGATGCCGGCGATGAAGGTCAGCGGTATAAAAATGGTGGCAATGATGGTCAGCACCTTCATGACTTCATTCATGCGGTTGCTGATGTTTGACATGTACAGATCGAGCAATCCCGACAGGACATCCCGCAAGGTTTCGACCGTGTCGATGATCTGCACCGAGTGATCGTAAACGTCACGCAGGAACACGCCGGTCGCGGGCGCGATGAGCGACGAGTCTTCCCGTTGCAGGCCGGATATCAGCTCCCGCAGGGGCCATACCGCTTTGCGCAGCAGAATCATTTCGCGCTTGAAATGATGAATGCGTGACTGGATGTCGGGTGTGGGGTGGTCCATGATGATTTCTTCGAGATGTTCGATCTCTTCGCCGAGGCTTTCCATGATGATGTAGTAGCTGTCGACGATGGCGTCGATAAGCACATAAGCGAGATAGTCCGCGCCCATGGTGCGCAGTCGTCCCTTGTTGCCGCGCAGTCGCTGCCGCACTCCGTCGAATACGTCCCCCTGCTGCTCCTGGAAGGACAGCACATGGTTGCGGCTGAGAATCAGGCAGACCTGCTCGGTGTTTACACTGGCGGTAACCGGGTCGTAATGGGGCATTTTCAGCACCAAGAACAGATAGTCGTCGAAAGCCTCCATCTTGGGTCGGTGCGTGGTGTTGACGATGTCCTCCAGAACCAGCGGGTGCAGGCCGAAGTCGGCGCCGAGCTGTTCGAGGATGCCCAGCTGGTGAATGCCGTCGAGGTTGACCCAGGTTACGCCAGGGCCGTCGCGGTATGGCCGGCATTCGGCGACCGAGGCAAGGGATCGTTCTTCCAGATGCGCAGGGCCGTAGTTGAGCAGGCCGATCCGTACCGGTTCGGTGCGCTGGCGGCCGATATGCACCATGGTCCCCGGCGCCCGGCCGGCTTTGTGCGAGGTTTTATGCAACAGTTTTTTCAGCACCACCGGTGCTGGCTGACGTCGCTTCCGAAACCGCATGGATCCTCCTTTCGCAATGCTTGGCGCGGACCGCCTTTCTGATAGAATCTATCGTATTACACGGCGTTTCGCATCCATTAATTTCAGGCGGGATGCTCACAATGACGGTCAGGGGAGAACGGACCGGATCCTGAGTACCGGAACAATGCGGGGTCGGGATTATCAGGGAGAGGTGTGCGAATGGAAAAAATCCGTCTCGGTATCAGTGCCTGCCTGCTCGGGCAGAAGGTCCGCTATGACGGCGGGCATCAACTCGACCGTTTTCTGCGGGATACCCTGGGAAAATTCGTGGAGTACGTGCCGGTTTGCCCGGAGGTGGAAACGGGCCTGCCTATTCCCCGGGAAGCCCTGCGGCTGGTCGGAGAGGCCCAACATCCGCAGCTGGTGTTTTCCAAAAGCGGGGAGGATGTCACCGAGCGCATGACGGTCTGGGCCAGTCAGCGCTTGGCGGCCCTGGAAGCCGAGGATCTGTGCGGATTTGTTTTCAAGTCCCGGTCGCCGAGCAGCGGCATGGCGCGGGTCAAGGTCTACGACGCCAACGGCGTGCCGAGCCATAACGGCGTCGGCCTGTTCGCGCGCCTGTTCATGGAACATTTCCCGCTGCTGCCGGTGGAGGAGGATGGCAGGCTGCACGATCCGCGCCTGCGGGAAAATTTCATCGAAGCCATTTTCACCTTCCGGCGCTGGCGTGACTTTCTGGCTGGTGGGCCCGATGCGGCGGGGCTGGTGGATTTTCATGCCCGGCACAAATTGTTGCTCATGTCCCACAGCGTGGAATTGGCGCGGCAGATGGGCCGCTTGACGGCTCGCGCCGGTCAGCTTCCCGAGGCGGAACTGGTTGGTGACTATCAGCAGCTGCTGTTGCGTACGGTGCGCACGCCGGCCACCCCCGCCAAGCACTGCAATGTGCTGCAGCATGCCCTGGGATATTTCAAACGGCAGCTCTCCGGCGACGAAAAGCAGGAGATGCTGCAGCTTGTCGAGCAGTACCGGCACGGCAGCGTACCGCTGGCCGTGCCGCTTACCCTGCTCAACCATTATGTGCGTAAATATCAGCCGCCGTGGCTTGACGAGCAGGTGTACCTGCATCCCCACCCGGTGGAGCTGCACCTGCGCGGCGGGTTGTGACCCGGCGGCCGCCTGTTCAGAGCCTGCACGACAGCGAGGATCAGCGATTCCTTCCGCCGCCACCGCCGCGACCGCCACCCATGCCGCCGCCGCGACCGCCGCCACCACCGCCACCCATGCCGAAATGGCTGGCAACGTTGGGCGCATCGGCCCGCGACAGGCGCCCGGACTTATAGGCCTGTACCGCTTCACGGGCCGTTCCGCTCACGCCGGTGATAACCTGAATGCCGGCGGCTTCGAAGGTGCGGAAGGCGTTGGGACCGCAATTGCCGGTCAGCACCGCGACCACGCCGCGCTCCGCCATCAGCTGCGCGGACTGGATGCCGGCGCCGCCGCCCAGTTCGAGGTTGGGGTTGGGCATCGATTCGCAGGTCAGGCTGTCCGCGTCGATGATCAGAAAATACGGGGCGCGGCCGAACCGTGGGTCGACCGCATCGTCGAGGGTTTGCCCTTGCGAGGTTACCGCGATTTTCATAAAGCGTCTCCTTTGCTTTACAGCTCCTGTTTGAGGTGGTTCCAGATCTGTTGCATGGCTTCAAAGGCCGGACCCCGGCCATATTCGATAACGGTCTTGCCGGCCAGCAGGGCGTCGTTGACCTGTCGGTCGAAGGGGATGCGGGCAATGACTCTGGCGTTGCGTTGCTGCGCGATTTCCTCGATGCGCTGTGCCTGGCCGGCGTGCAGATCCGCCTTGTTGATAACGATCAGCGCGGCAATTTTGAAGTGTTCGGCCAGTTCCAGAACCCGCTCCATATCATGCACGCCGGAGACGGTCGGTTCCGTGACGATCAGGATGCGATCCGCGCCGCTGAGGGAAGCGATTACCGGGCAGCCGGTGCCGGGCGGTCCATCGCCCAGAATGTAATCGTGGCCACCGGCTCTGGCCAGTTCGGCGGCGGTGCGGCGCACCCGCGTGACAAGCCGGCCCGAGTTTTCCTCGGCAATGCCCAGGCGCGCGTGGGCCAGCGGGCCGAAGGGGGTCTCCGAAACATACCAGGTACCGACCACGTTGGGCGCCAGCTTTACCGCCGCGACCGGACAGACCATCTGGCACAGAGCGCAGCCCTCGCAGCCCAGCGTGTCGACCTGAAACACCAGCCCCTGTGCCGAATCGGTTTTTTCCACCGGATGAATGGCGGCGAAGTGGCAGGCTTCGGCGCATTTTCCGCAGCCGATGCAGAGTTGCGCATCGATGACTGCCTTGTCGCCGCCCTCGAATTCGTGGGCCTGGCGGACGGTTGGTTGCAGCAGCAGGTGCAGATCGGCGGCGTCCACGTCGTTGTCCGCCAGCACTTTGTTCTCGACCAGCATGGCCAGCGAGGATACCACCGTGGTCTTGCCCGATCCGCCCTTGCCGCTGATGACGGTGATTTCCTTGAAATTGCTCGTCGAGGGCATTTCAGCGGGGATTTCGCTTGAGGGGCTTACCTCCAGAGGTTCATCCGCGGGCGGCGGGGGTGGCGTGTTTCCGGCGAGGGAGGCGATGGCCGCGTAAATGGACAGCAGATTGCCACGCACTTCCGGGAAGGCATCCACCAGGCTGCCGCCGCCGGCATAGGTTTCGGCATAGGCCCGGTTGAAGGGGATGCGACCCAGCACCGGGACGCCGACCTGTTTTGCGTATTCGCCGATGAGGGCATCGGTGCCATCCGACCGGTTGATGACGATGCCGGTCGGGAGGCCCTTGCGCAGGGCCAGCTGCACGGCCAGTTTAAGATCGTTCAGGCCGAAGGGGGTCGGTTCCGTGACCAGCACCGCGACATCCGCGCCGCTGAGGGTCTCGACCACCGGGCAGGAGGTCCCCGGCGACGCGTCCAGAATGGTGATGGCCCCGGGGCGAACAAGGGTTTTCAGGCGGCGGATGACCGCCGGTGCCATCGCTTCGCCGATGTTGAGGATACCATGGGCAAAAGCATAAGGCTTATGGTCGGGGGCCGCTTCGATGCGGCCGATTTCGATCGGCTGCTCGGTAAATGCGCTGACCGGGCAGACCCACGCGCACACGCCGCAGGCGTGGCACAGTTCGTTGAACAGAAGCACCTTCTGGTTGATAAAGGCCAGGGCGTTGAAACGGCAGGCCTGGGCGCAGCGGCCGCAGCCGATACACAAAGACTCGTTCCATACCGGCTTGTTGGCCTGCACCGGGCTGCGATGGCTGAAATCGGGGCGCACGAACAGGTGATCGTTGGGTTCCTCGACATCGCAGTCGAGCAATTGGACGTCGGCGCCTTTTTGCGCCAGGGCCTGGGCGAGATTGACGGAAAAGGTGGTCTTTCCGGTACCCCCTTTTCCGCTGGCTACGGCAATAATCATCGGTAAATCCTCCAAATAACTTTTTAAGGGGCGAGTTAATTTCGCGAAAAGTCCGTCCCGTCCATGGTGCTGGCTACGGCCGGGCGTGGCTGGATCCTGCTTCGCTTGCCCGGTAATACACTTCAGCCCCGCGCGTTTCGGGCTGGACTCTGGCGTCACGGACCAGTCGGCCAAGGTATTTGGCCACCTCGTTGTCGTGCAGGCCGAAGGTTTGGGCAATCTGCGCGGCGGTGCAGGGCCGGCGAAGAAGCATGGCGTGAATGCTTTCCAGATTGATTTCGAATTTCTTATCGGCGCTGCCATCGAATTCGGCGATCACTTCCGCCCGCGGCTCGAACAGAAGGGACAGGTCCTCCAGTTGTTTGCGGGACAGTGGCATGGCAAAATCCTCAGCCGGAGGCCGCACCGCGGTGTTGAGCTGGATACGGTCCGGCGCGATGGTGGCGGCCAGCGCGGCGATCTTGCGCAGGTCGGCGGGGATCGCGTTCATGCCGCCGACGAGAAAGACTTCGAGCCACAACTGCCCTTTGAATTCGCTGCGAAAACTTTGCAGGCCGCTCAGCAGATCCGCAAAGCGCAATGTGGGGTGGGGGCGGTTGATCCAGCCGAAGGACGCCTGATTCCAGGCGCTGAGAGAAGCCTTGACCACATCGGCTTGTGCCGCTGCCTGCCGGACCTCGGGCAGATGCAGCAAGGTGCCGTTGGTCAGCAAAGCCGACGGAATGTCACTATGCTCGCGAAGGTAGTGCAGCACCGTGCCGAAGTCCCTGTGCAGGGTCGGTTCTCCGGATCCCGCCAGGCTGATGTAGTCGGCGCTCTGGCCGCTGGCCAGCCAGTCCTGCAATTCCGCCAGAACCTGATCTGTCGGCACATATTCGCGGCGATCCAGGGTGGTGCGGGGCGTGCGGCCCAACTGGCAGAAAACGCAGTTGAGCGAACACGTTTTAAGGGGCGTCAGGTCGACGCCAAGGGAGCGTCCGAAACGGCGCGAGGGAACGGGGCCGAACAGATAGCGGTAGTTTTTCATGTTGTCTTCCCTGCCTGGTGGTGGTCGTCGGTGTGCGTGTGAAGAGCCAGGCGATCATCCAGGAAAGCTGCCAGGGCCGCTTCCGCCCGACCGGTGATGTCGGATAAAACCCGGATACCGTAAGCCTGCAGCAGGATGGCCTGCGGCCGGGAGATGGCGCCGCAGATCAGCACCTCCACTCCCAGTTCGGCCAGCCTGGCGGCCCGGAAATGGGGCAACTCCGGTGGTATCGGACAAGTGTTCATACTTACGACGGTGTGTTGGGCGGTATCCGCTATCAACAGGCTGCGTGCCGCCTCGAACAGCGGTGAAACCCTTTTTTTCCAGGTGGTCACGGCGATTTTCATCAGGATTGCCCTCCGTTATTCTTATATAGCAAATGTAATGCCAGGCACAAAACCAGCGAGCGGCGCCTAAAAACAACCGTGAAAACAGATTCTTATGAATGTAGGACGTAGTCGGCAAAAAAGGTAGGGTTGCAATGATGCAATGTTTATTGCCGGGAGGGTCGCTTATATGCGACTCTTGGCCTTAAATGCGGTGGCGACCGTCGGTGTTCGGCAAGGTGAGACCGAGGCGGCGGATTTTTCGGAACAGGGTGCTTTTGTGCATGCCCAGTTCCCGGGCGGCGGCCAGCCGGTTGAAATCGTGGCGCTTCAGGGCGGTGAGAATCATCTGCGCCTCCGTGGCGCGACAGGCGTCGTCGAGGCTGTTGTGAGACGGCGGCGGCGCAATTGTCCGGCGCACTGCTTCGGGCAAAAAACCGGGTTCGATCAGGCCGTCGCCGCACAGCACAAAGGCGTGCTCAATGAAGTTTTCCAGTTCGCGGATATTGCCGGGAAACGGGTAGTTCATGAGCAGGGCCAGGGCATCCTGGCGGATGCCGCCAACCTGTTTGTTGCGCAGCAGGTTGAGGCGCTCGATAAAGACCTCGACCAGCAGCGGAATATCTTCCCTGCGCTGGCGCAGGGGGGGCAGGTCGAGGCGCATCACGTTGATGCGATAGAAAAGATCCCGACGGAAAGCGCCCTGTTCCGCCATCTCGGCCAGGTTGCGATTGGTGGCGGCCAGTACCCGCACGTTGACCGGTATTGGCCCGGTGCTACCGAGGGGCTGGATCTGTCGTTCCTGCAGCACCCGCAGCAGACGTACCTGAAATGCCGGACTGATATCGCCGATCTCGTCGAGAAGCAGGGTGCCGCCTTCGGCGGTGGCGAACAGGCCCGGTTTGTTCCGGGTGGCATGGGTAAAGGCTCCGGCCTTGTAGCCGAACAGTTCCGATTCCAAAAGCGTGTCGGGAAGGGCGCCGCAGTTGACGGCGACGAAGGGCCGCTTTCGCCGCGGACTCAGATCGTGCAGTGCGCGGGCCAGCAGTTCCTTGCCGGTGCCGGTTTCGCCCTGGATCAGTACGGTGCAGTCGCTTTGTGCCACCTGCGGCAGCAGGGTGAAGATTTTGTGCATGAGGGGGCTGTGGCTGATGATGTCGCCGACACGCCGCCGATCATCGAGTTCCTGCCGCAACTGCTCCACCTGACTCATGTCTCGGAAGGTTTCCACTCCGCCCACCACGGTACCCTGTGCATCCTTGAGCAGGGAGGTTACCACCACCAGTGGAACGCGGCGTTGTTGACGGTTAACGATATAGGTCGAGGAGTCGACAAAGGACTTTCCCCGTTTCATGGTGCGGCGCAGAGCGCAGTCCGCCTCGCACATGTTGGAACGGAAAACCTCCCAGCAATATTTGCCGATGGCGTCCTGGCGGCAGATGCCGGTGATTTTTTCAGCGGCGCGGTTGAAGGAGGTTATGCGCCACTTGTGGTCCACGGTAAACACGCCATCTGAAATGCTCTCAAGGATGATGTCGGTAACATGGCCGTCGAGTTGCGGCGTGGCATTGCTTGACATGGTTTCGAAACCTGTAATAAAGGTGGGTTGCTACGCGCGATCGCCGGGGGCCTTTACGGTCGCGAGCATCCGTTGCAGGGCGGGGGTGGCAGGACGGCCCCATCGATGGCGGCTTTCAGATCCGCGGGCTTGACCGGTTTGGTGAAGATCGCCACCGGATCGAGTGCTCTGGCGCTGTCATACAGCAGGCCGCAGGAATAGCCGGTGATGAAGATGATGTCCCGATGTCCGGCCTGCATCATCTTGCGGGCCGTTTCGATGCCGTTCAGGCTGCCGGCAAGGCTGATGTCCATCAGTACCACATCGACGGGGTCGAGGGCCAGGCTCGCGAGGGCTTTTTCCCCGGTGGCAACCGGGGGGCTGATCTGATATCCCATGGCCTGCAGGGCACTGGCCAGGGCCAGGGCCGTAATGGCTTCGTCCTCCACAAGCAGTATTCTGATTTCCGCTGGCTGTTTCATGGTCTCGTCTGAACCCTGGCAGTTATCCTGAATCTCTGGATGGCTGCGACCCAAAGTCTGATGCTGCCCTCCCAGTATACACGTTTCCGGGGTCGGCATACAAATGTGCCTGCCGAGATGAGCCGCATTGAACCTGGATTCAACATCGGTCCCTCGGCATGACAGGGGGTTTTCTAGAACGGTTTTCTATTGATTCCGTATACAGGAATAAAATAGACTGACCCTGTATCCTTTGAACATGGGGTATGACTCGAGAAAAAACGAATATTTATTAGTTGGAAATATTTCATCCCAGGTGAATCTGCCCGTCCCTGTCAATCCTAGAAGGCATGCCGCGCTGCCATACGGAGTTTGCATGAGGACCTTCCTGGTCATCGAAGGAGCCGGACACGATCCGGAAATCTTTCGGAAACTTCTTGAAGAACATGGTTACAAGGTAAGCGGAACGACAGAGAGCGCCTGGCAGGTTGAACAGGCCCTCTACGCTTCGGAAAAACGGTATCGCCATTTTTTTGAAAATGCGCCTCTTGGTATTTTCCGTGCCACCCACGAAATGCAGTTGCTGGCCGTTAACCCCGCTTTGGTCCAGATGTTCAAATATGATTCGCAGGATCAAATGATCGCGGATATCAACCGGCATGGTTTTCGGCAAACGCTCTGTGTCGGAGAAGATCCCGGAAAAGAGGTGCTTGCACAGGTGCGACAATCTTCCAGCTGGCAGCAGTTCGAAGGCCGCTACCGATGCCGCGACGGCAGTTTTATCGATTGTAGCGTACGCCTCTGCAAGGTCGATGACTGCCCGGATCAGATTGAGGGATTCATCGAAGATATCACCGAGCGCAGGCAGGCCGACGAAGCGCTGCGTTTTACCCAGTACGTCGTGGACCATACCACCGACCAGGCTTTCTGGATAACCGAGGACGCCAGGGTTTTCTATGCCAACGAGGCAGCCTGTCGCGCCCTTGGTTACAGCCGCGAAGAGCTTGTCGGCATGTCCATTTTCGATTTCGATCCGGCCTATCCCGCCGAGGAATTTTTTCGGCGCTGGAAACAGGTGCGTACCCTGGGATCCTATACCATCGAATCCGTCCATCGCGCCAGGGACGGCAGGTCCTACCCTGTCGAGGTTCGCGTCAATCATGTCGAGTTTGGCGGCAGGGAGTACCATTGCGTATTCATCACGGACATCACCGAACGCAAGGCAGCCGAACAGAGTCTGCGCCAGAGCAGGGAACGTCTGCGGCAGGTGATGAAAATGCTGCCCATCGCGGCTTACACCACCGACGCGCAGGGACGCATCACTTTTTACAACCGTTGTGCCGCCGAACTGTGGGGGCGGCGGCCCGATCCCGACCGGGACCGCTGGAGTGGTGCCTATCGTCTGCGTTATCCCGATGGCAGCCCCATGGCTTGCGCCGAGAGCCCCATGGCCATGACGCTGGAAAAGGGGCGCCGGTTTCAAGGCCAGGAGATGCTTGTCGACCGGGAACAGGGTGGCATGTCGCACGTGATCGCCTACCCCGAACCTTTGTACGATAGTGCCGGCAATCTGATCGGAGCGGTCAACCTGCTGGTCGACATCACCGAACGCAAAACCGCCGAGCAACGCCTCAAGGCCTCACTGGAGGAAAAGGAGGTGCTCCTCAAGGAAATCCATCACCGGGTCAAAAACAACCTCCAGGTGGTCTCGAGTCTGCTGTATCTGCAGTCCCAGAAGATCGAGGATCCGGAGGTCAGGGCGTTGTTTGCCGAAAGCCAGAACCGCATCTGTTCCATGGCCCTGGCCCATGAACAGCTCTATCAGTCCAAAAGCCTGGCCGATATCAGCCTGCGGGAGTATGTGCACAGTCTGGTATCTCACATGCGTCAGGTGAATATGTTGCCCGAGTCACGCATCGAGTGTGAAGTTCTCGTAGCGGATGTGACCGTCGATATCGAAAAAGTCGTGCCCTGCGGTCTGCTGATTGCCGAACTGTTCTCCAATGCCATCAAACATGCGTTCCCCGATGGCCGCCGCGGCATGGTGAGGATCGAAATCAGTTCCCGGCAGCGGGATGTGAAGTTGTCCGTTGCGGATGACGGCGTGGGTCTGCCCGCGGGCTTCGACTACCGCCATACCCAGACTCTGGGATTGCAGCTGGTGTGCGCGCTGGTGGCGCAGCTCGATGGGGATATCTCCCTGGTTGGCGGCGCCGGAACCCGTTTTGACATCATTTTCCCCGTCGGGAGTCCCTGATTCCGAAGGAGCCTGTCACGGTGCAAGCCAGACTGTTGATTGTTGAAGACGAAGCCTTGATCGCGCTGGAAATCAGGGCCCGCCTGCTGCGCATGGGATATGCGGTATGCGGCATTGTCGCCTGTGCCGGGGAAGCACTGCAGTCCGTAGCCAAATGCAAGCCCGATCTGGTGCTCATGGATATCTGCCTCAAGGGTGTGATAAACGGCATCGAGGTAGCCGCTGACATCCGCGAAAAATACGGAATCCCGGTGATTTACCTTACTTCTCACGCCGATGAGGATACTCTGGCGCGCGCCAAAAACACCGCCCCTTACGGTTTTTTGCGCAAGCCTTTCCAGGAACAGGATCTTCGCATCAGCGTCGAGCTGGCTCTGCACAGGTATGCTTTGGACTGCCAGGCGCGGGAAAGCGAAGATAAATTTCGGCTGATTGCCGAGAATATCGACGACGTTTTCTGGCTCAGCACCCCTGATTTTGAAAAACTGGTGTATGTCAGCCCGGCGTATGAAAAGATCTGGGGTCGCAGGCGGGAGGATCTGCATCAGGATCCTTTGTCATTCATGGAGGGGGTCCATCAGGACGATCGCGACACGGTGCGGGCGTTGTTTGGCCAGCCGCCTGCCGAAAGCCTGCAACTGGAATATCGTGTCGTGCGTCCCGACGGTTCCTTGTCGTGGGTACGGGATCGCAGGTTCCCCGTGCTGGATTCCCGGGGGCAGTCTTATCGTCTGGCCGGCGTGGTGACCGATGTCAGTGCGCAGAAACAGGCGCAGACGCAATTGCTTGTGCTGAATCGGCAACTGCAGGAGCAGGCGACTCATGATCCTTTGACCGGCCTGCCCAACCGTCGCCTGCTGGTTGACCGGCTGGAGCAGGCTCTGGCCCTGGCCCGACGTACCGACGGCCATCTCGCCATGCTGTTCATCGATCTCGACGGCTTCAAGGAGATTAACGACCGCTTCGGCCATGTCACCGGTGACCGGGTCCTGGAAGCCATCGGCAAGCGTCTGCACGATCTGCTGCGTTCCACCGACACCGCCGCCCGAATCGGTGGCGACGAGTTCGGCATCCTGCTGGCGAATATCAACGACGACGGGGATGCCGCGCTGGTGGCCCGCAAGATCCTCGACGGGTTGTCGGCACCCCTGGTTCTGCGGGATCGGGAGATCCGGCTTGGCGCCTCCGTTGGCATCTGCCTCTATCCGCAACACGCACGGTCGGCGGACGAACTTATCAGCCGTGCCGATGCCGCCATGTATCAGGTCAAACATGCCGGCAAGGGCGCCTATGCTTTTTATCGCCAACAGACTTTTCCCTGAGAAGTGTTCTTTACGGATCCGGGCCAATATGGCCGGGAAGCTTTTTTTACTGAAAAATTGCGGCATACTTGATTCTGTCTCTGGGTGTGTTGTTTTTACCGTAAATGGGAAGGCCCAGCCGCCGCACCGGCGCCGTGATCGAAAAAAGGGTGCGTCGCGCGGCCCGCAACCCCGGATTCATCGATCTTGAAGCAATCGCTGATTTAATGCGTTGATCGTCCCGGAGGTCCCTATGTGTGCGGGATTTTCCTTGGCGTGACGCTGTGACGGGTGGCAGACAATGCGCGAGAAAAGACATCCAGCCGGGGCCGCGGCTCTGCGGCTGACCCCTCTCAATCGTCTGGCCAGCCTCAAGCTCAAGGCCGCCGGGGTCAGTGAACACCCTGTGGTGCTGCCGGTGTTTCAGCTCATGTCCTGGGGGCTGGCCGATTGTGCGTGTCTGGTTCACGAAGAAACCGCCGATGAACTGGTGCAGCTGGTTTGGCAGCCCGACCAGCGCGCCGCCCTCGATTACCTGCTGGCCAATGTGCCCGGCGGCGCCACGGCTTTTCAGCGCCGGTTGCTGCGCATGCCGCCGCGGGCTGCCGCCCGGGCTCTGCTCGGTGCCTTTGATCTGCGTTTGCGGTCCGATCCCCGCAATCCCTTCCCCTGAACCTCGTATGTTGCCACAAACATAGCCGGTTATAATTCTGGCTTGCGCGCCATCCGGCGGGATCCGGATTATCCGTGACCATGGCACCTTTTTTGGATACCATCACCGCCAGAGCAGTGGGGAGAGGCCTTGCGTTTTGCGGGCGGCACAATAACCTTTTTGGGGAGTGGCAGGTGGCGGAAATTTATCTTGACGGGGTTACGGCACGCATCGGCAAGCATGCCCGGCTGCAGGACATCCATCTTCGCATCGGCAACGGTCAGCATTGGGCCGTGGTGGGTGCCAACGGTTCAGGGAAGTCGGCGCTGGGCAGGCTGTTGTGCGGTGAAATGGAGGTTCTCCGTGGAACCTTGCACCTCGCCGGGAAATCGGTGTGTGTCGCGTTTGAAACGGTCGACGAAATTCTTGGAATCGAGCGATACAAAGACGACACCGATTTTCTGGACCGGATAGACCAGGGTACTCCGGTGCGGGATTTATCCTGGAGGGTCGGCCCGAAGCCGCACGGAGACTCGAAGAGCTTGTCGGGCAGCTCGGCCTGGACGGGTTGCTTGACCGTGGCATCCGCTACCTGTCCACAGGCGAA